>CAYXON010000023.1:0-10268 GCA_964467145.1 uncultured archaeon
GTGGGCTTTAAGTCCATCCAGCGGAAGGTGATTCGCAGTCTGGCCATAAACGCCCCAAGAAGCTAAGAGGGTAAGGTTGTGTTTTTCAGTGAGTTCATCCTACCCCCGGGGTGAGGATGTTTGTCATAAGTCCACGCCTTGATAACAGGGTGTTCGTTCATGGTCCGCTTGAGCAGTATGAGGTTGTGGACCTCAACCTATGCGGGTGTTTCAAGATATTACCACATCATGAACTCCATAATCTACTTAGAGACGATAGTTTGGAGGTTGTGCCGGCGAGCATGTTTGATGTGCGTCGACTATGCAAGTGTCAAGACAATATTTCTTCAGTTCGCCCACCCACTTTGGGGTGAGGTGGGCTTCGAAAAAGGAAGTCTTATATCTCTAAAAATAAAGGAGGTGAAATCCACTATGGCCAAAGGACAACAACCAGATTACCGTGTTGCCACTGTTGTGAACGATTCTGAGTCGGGCAAAGACAGGTGGACAAACATAGGCGTTGCGTTCAAAAATGCGGACACAATCACTGTGCTCGTTGACGCGCTACCTGTGAACGGGAAGCTAATACTCCAAAAACCCAAAGAAGACAAGGAGTAAAGGTTTTCAGTAAATCCTCCCTCTGTTTGGGTGAGGGAGGAAAATATCTTTTTCCATGAAAGAATGCGCTACTACACCAGCATATGAGGGCCATATGGTTCACTCTTATTACCCGCTGCTCTGCCTCCAGGCATCCCCGTTTCAGCCCGTGTCTGGAGGTCTTTTCCTCCCTCTTAAATTACTCTTCAAATAGGTGAATATTATGAAAAAAGCATTGTTCCTAACGGATTCGGAAACGCATAAAAGGTCTTTCATAAGTGTTGAATGCGACAGTTTTGAAGTAGTAGATGAGAGAAATGTCAAGGTAAACGGCGCCACACTCAATTTCGGCCAGTATGTGAAGTTAGAGCAGGCACCCAATCTCGTATAAACAAAGGGGGGTTTATTTAAGGAGTCCAACCTCATATGTATTTGGTGAGCAACTATGGCTAAACCTATTGAATCTACCACGTTGAACAAGCACGATTTTGAATTATTGCTGCGTGATTTGGAGAGTCCTAAGTTTGACCCTCAAGCCAGGCAAATGTATGAGGCAGGCAAAATCATCCACGAGAGACTGCATAGGACGAGTTAGGTATATCAAACAACATAGTTAGGCACTACAACATTGTTTTTTTATTTTTCCACTGCTCTTCCCCTTGTTTTAATCTGATTCAATGACATCTCCTTATATTGGATGAGGAGAGATGAAAGAGGTAATCCGGACTACTGGGCGGCCACTGCGTCTGGGTGAGAAAGTAAACGGATACCTTGTTGTCGGCTACAAGTTCGAAAAATGCGTGCAGACAGCCTATCTCATGCCCATACATGCTGAAAATGAGAAATTCACCCAAGTATTCACCTGAGGCAGCCCATTATCTGGCCTGCATACAACACCGCGGAAAATGGAAGGGATAAAACTCAACATATTCGATCAACGCACACTAATCAGAGACTACGCTGGCGTATGGCACCCGAACCTGGGGATACGGGAGCAGACGCGGGACAGACTAAGGCACACACTAGCTGAGGTTAACCTCTCACATTATTATAAAATCATCGACCACATCAAACCATTCTGCCTGATGGAGTTGATAGACGTATATGAGAGAGCAATCACGGTACTCACCACAGAACTAACAACAGAAAACCACAAATACACGATACGAGAAATCATGAAAGCAATGGATGAGCTGCAGTGGATGTGTCAGGAAATCGGGCAAACACCCAAGGTAGAAGTTGATGAGTGCGAACTACGGCGAAAAACAGAGGAGAAAACAAAAGTGGGCACACTACAAGCCTACGGATGCTAAATAAAATGGACGAAAACGGAAACAACGGAAAAGGATATTGGACTGTCATAAACAGCTACGTCAGACAAAGCCAACAAAGGGGGAAGGTGACGTCGGTGACAATATGTCACCCACGGGAAAAAGACAACTACAACGCCCAGATCACATTCTCAGACAAAACAAACCCCATAAGGGTGAGGTTAAGCATAGACGAGCTGGCGGGACTCGCCAACAACATAGCAGCAAACAAAACCTGGAAGTGTTTTCACAGTTATGAGAAAAAACCAGGTGAAAAGATGGAGACCACCCTAGAATACAACCCACCCTTCATAAACGCGCAAAGGGCAGGCCACAAGATAGCGATGAAACTCACAGAAGACGAAACCGCAAGCCTCACACTAGCTTTGAAAGTATCTGCCTACAACCTAATGGAGAAGAAAATCCATAATGGCTAACATGACAGAAGAGGACAAGAAATTCTACAACGCCCTCATTGATGTTAAAAGACGCAGTTCAAACGACCAGAAAATAATTATCAACTCGATACTGCGTCTCTACGATAAAATAAAGGCGGGAGAAGACTAGCGCAGGTTCTTTTTTGTTATCTCACCTATCTTCTCCCTAAGTTCCTGGGGCACACACGTGTTCTGAACGACAAACGGGGCGTATATCAGCGGGATCTCCGCGACATCCTTTTCCATAAAGACCCGAATTAACTTCTTATTTCGGTCTAGGAAAACCTTCACCCTTCAAGCACCCACTTTTTCGCATTACGCTCACGACGGCTTAAGGGCACTAATGTGTTGAAACGCTCCCGCAATGCGTCGTTGTAATACGGCTTCGGCCTCCACCCGCTGCCCATCACAGACACCTCACAAACTCGTGTAGGCAAAGACGATCCCATAAAGACCGGCTGCCTCCATCATCTCTTTCAAAATCCATCTTATCCCCCGTAGACGAGCTCGTCAACACGGTCAGCGGAGAAAACGTCAAAATGCATCCCAACCCCCAAAGTGGACATGATCTGTTTGATCAGGTCCTCATCCACGTTAAAGTCCTGAAACACCGTCTCACCAGTCTCCAAATCCGTAGCCACTAAACCGCCTTTCCTCATTGTTTTCACATCCAAATCCTCCAGGGACAATCATCCCCATAACCAAAATCATACCATGACGCGAACGAAGCCGGTCAACCCGACGATAGGAGGGTTGAGGAAATCCATAAAAAGGGGCCCCGACCCCTTTTAGGATTTTCAGGCTGAGAGAGCCACAAAACACGTCCAGACTGGAAAAGGCAGTTTATAACACAGTAATTCCCAGAGTAGAAACAGATGAAAAACACAACACTACTAATCTTAGCCCTTGTTCTATTTGCTACTCAAGTATCAGCAGACGTTGAAGTAGACACTATAGACGTTGACGTAAGCCCCAACTCAATAGGTGCGGGTGGTAACTTCGACATTATAATAGACCTCAACGACACTTTACGGCGACTGCAACGGATACTGCAGATACAGCCAGTATGAAAGTGGGGTCTGCAGAGGGGAGCAGCGAAATTGTCTCGAAAACCTCGAAAAATACGAGACAGAAGGCTCAAAACTATGCGCAGAAGACGTACCAGCATGCTGCTGCAAACCAACCACAACAACAACCCAGGCTCCACCCAAGACAACATCAACAACCCTGGTTGAAACAACCACAACAACCCCATCCACAACAACCACAACAAACCCCACCAACCCAATATTCGGCTGCTTCAACGGCAGACGAGACATCAACGAAGATGGCATGGACTGCGGAGGCAGCTGCTGGAGCCCATGCGACTACAGCCGACCAATATTAGTGATAGGCGGACCGATGCTTTTGGAACCCAATACCACCGCCTACTTCAAAGTCACAGACCAGTTCGACACAGAAGTAGGGCAAACAAACGTCGCACTCCGAAACCCACAAAACGACGTCGTAGTCATCTCAACAAACGAAAACGGACAATTCAACATCACCGAAGCACTCGCCGGGATGTGGAAAATCACAGCCGTCAAAGACGGCTACGAACCAGCCACAAAAAACATGCTCGCAATAGACATATTCGCCCCCGAAGTAATCGCCGCAATAGCAGTAATAGTCGGCTCCACAACACTACTACCATACCTAATATTCTGGTTTTTGTATCGCAGACGACACGAAGTCTTCGTAGAACCCGCAGCCATACGATTAATGCTCGAAGATGAAAACATCAAAACATTCCACACTCTCCCAGCTGGTGCGGAACTATACCCCGAACTTGTCAAATCAGGAAAACTGAAAACGATAAAAATAAGTGATAAAATACAGAAAGAAGCAGAAAAACTAAAACAAGAATACAACCTAACAAACGACACAGCACAAACACTCGCAGCAGCCAAACAAAAAAGAGCCAAAAAAACAATCATAAACTATGACCTACCGGAAACACTAAAGGCCAGACTAAAACCACTGATAGTAAACAACATAAACGAAGAAACAGAAAAACAGGATTAATAGCGTCTTAATAACTGGATGCGCCAAATTAATGTTTATCCAATTAGTTCTGAGATGCAAGTCAACCCCGCAGAGCAAGGACTTGAAAAATCGATTTCATTAGAGTGGATTATAACAAACGGGTTGGGAGGATATGCTTCATCGACTGTTGCTGGATTAAACACTAGAAAATATCATGGACTGCTCGTCTGCTCAATGGAGAACCTAGAACGAAGTGTGTGCCTGCAGCTTCTTGAGGATGAGATAAACACAACAAACGGGTTGATGAGACTTAATCCCATGGAGTTTGGCGGCGGATTTCTGAGGGCTGAGGGCGTAGGATTTCTGAAGGAATTCACAATCGGGAAGGATCATGTAGTATTCACATATGAGTCTCCTGATTTCAGACTCACAAAAAAGATTAGGCTGCAACAGATGAGAAACTCAGTATCTGCGGAATACACCCTCGAAAATAGGAGTAGCAATAACATAACCCATGTTGTCGCACCACATGTGAATTTCAGAGGCATGCATGAGCTAACAAGGGAGCATCAAATACAGGGGGTTGAAATAGAAGGTGACAGGGTTGTCATACGCTGCAGTGACAATACCATGAAGTTGACAGTGTCTGAGGGGGTTTTCAACCAATCAGGCATATGGATGAAAAACATCAACTACCGCCTTGAAGCGGAAAGGGGGTATCCGTCTTTAGAGGACTCCTTCGTTCCAGCAAAGGTCAGATTTGACGTTGGCGCGAAAAAAACAAGAAGCTACGCAGTTACTGCGACCGCTGAGGGGGGCAAATGTGTGGGTGACTCAGCACCATCTGTTGAAAAAACATTCTCAGACGCTTTCGAATCTGTCACATCATCTGCAGACTCGTTCATCGTTGACGTTGGCGGTGAAAAGACTGTTATTGCGGGATACCACTGGTTTGGGGAGTGGGGCAGGGACGCTATGATAAGCCTGCCGGGGCTGACGCTTGCAAGAGGCAAAACTGGCGATGCAAGAGATGTGATTGAGCATTTCCTGAGAAAAGTCAAGTCAGGCAGAATAATGACGGAATCTGAGTCGGGCGCGCCAGTTTACCGTGACTTTGACGCGACATTGTGGCTGGTTGACAGATTATATCAGTACATGAAGTACGCGGGCGTCAAAAATGGTGGTGGGCTTCTTAAGTCCAGTTGGCAGTCGATTGTCGGGGTCATGAGTTATTACTCAAGCCTTGAAAAAGATGGGCTGATAATGCATGATAGCGGCACGTGGATGGATACGCTGCAAAGAAGCAACGCTGTTGAGGTGCAGGCGCTTTGGTACAACGCACTAAATTGTTTCAAGAAGATGTCAGAGGTGTCAGATTTGGGTGTTGGGGGAGTTGACGTGGAAGGGCTGATAAGCAGGTTTGAGTCCTCGTTTGCGAAAAATTATTTCAACGGAGCTTTCCTGAGGGACTGCCTCGGCGATGATTCGTTCAGGCCAAACCAGTTAATCGCGTTATCGCTTGATTTCCCGTGCGTCACAGACGAGCAGGCGAAGAAGGTGCTCGCATGTGTTGAGGAGCGACTTCTGAGCCCATACGGACTTAGGACACTGGACCCCAAAGACGGAAGATACAGGGGTAAGTACGCGGGCGGGGTCGCAGAAAGGGAGCAGTCCTACCACAACGGAACGGTCTGGCCCTGGCTTTTAGGACCTTATGTAAAGGCGAAGATGAGATACGGCGCCAAAAGAGAGGATATGAAAACTTTGCTTGATGAGTTCTTCAAAAAGTCCGCATATGTAGGGGCACTAGGATGTATAAATGAAGTCTTTGACGGCGATGTCCCACATGCGCCAAGAGGGTGCGTGTCGCAGGCGTGGAGTGTCGCAGAGCCTTTGAGAGCATATTTTGAGGATGTCTTAGATAGGCGTCCGCCGCACGTGGGTGAATTTACTTAGTGTGCGCCTTCAGAGCTTTGTCGTATGCTGTGAAGTAGTTTTTGACTAGGTTCTTCCAGTCGGTTAGGGACGAGAGTTCTCTCGCGTTCATTTTCCGGTCAAGAAGCTCCTCCTTAGACAGGTTAACGACCTCAAACATCGTGTCTGAAAGTTCAGCTACAGTGTCCTCCCAGCTTCTCTTGTTTCGCCTTAGCGTCTTTATCCCGTTGCCTCTGCCTTCCATGAATTTGCCGAACCCCGCGAGGTCGGTTGTGACTGAGATACTGCACTGTGCCGCCGCCTCAAGTGGTGTGTACCCCCAGGGTTCATAGTATGATGGGAAGACTCCGACGTCGCATGTGATTGTGGCGTCGTTGTAGTCCAGCGATATCAGTCTGTCGGCTGAGGACAGATACGAGGGGTAATAGATTACCTTGACCCTGTCTTCTTCCCGGTTCAAGAGTTTGTTCTTCCAGAGCGCCTGCATTATCATGTCCTGCTCATTAGGTGAGGACAACTCGAACGCGCAAAGAGGCGGCGTCTTCCCCCTGTGTCCTATGAAGTGTTGGGATAGCTTCTTTATTTTCTGCCTGGCTTCCCTGTGCAGGAGTTTCTCTGGCATCTGGCCTTTTGTGACCGCATGCAATACTTCCTCTTCTATCTCTGGCAGGAACTCTGCGACATGATCTTTGATTTCCTCATAGAGCGCCTTGTTTTTCAGGACCTCGAAATTCTCGCTCTTTGTGCCAGATGGGATGAAAATGAAGGCTACAACAGTGTTTTCAGCCTTTTCATGCTTCATGCGCTCGTTCAGTCTGCCAAGCGCGTCTATGTAGATGTCTATGCCCTTGTTATGGAACTCGTACCTGCCGGATATGAAAAAACTCCGTATCTTGAAGAAGTCAACCTCATAGTACCTGTTGAAGTATGAGACGAGGAAATCCCTCATCTGACGCCTGTTTTTCCGCCTACTTATCGTCGCCTCCTCGACGCCGGGGTATGTGTCGAAGTTTATGCCGTTCAGAAGTAGTGGGTCTGCTTTTCTGCTGAGTATGTACTCTGATTCTTTTGCAGTCACCTCACTCACTGTAGTGAACACGTCAGCGTATTTGGCGCATGCAACCTCGAGGGTGTGTTTGGCAAGCGAGTTATACCATCTTGCGAGCTCAATATTCTTTTGCGCATCGTGTTTTTCCTCTATCATATTGTATAGCGGCTCACCAGCCGCAGCCAACGCCCGCCCAAGTACTGTCGCATGGGTTGTGAAGACTATCGCGGCATCAACTTTGTCTTGTTTGAGCTTGAGAAGACCTGCGCCACACAGCCACTCGTGAAAGTGTACGACAGCCCTCTTCTTTTTGGTCTTTTTGATTATCCTGCCTATGACTTCGGCCGCCGCAGTGGACCATACTATGGGGTCGTTGAACCAGTTGTCTGAGTAGAGGGAGTCGACTTGCGCGAACTCCCACATCCTCTTTTTTATGTTGTCTATCTGGTGGAAGTAGTCAGAGTAGTCTATAAGGAGGGTGTTGAATCTGTCCGCTATCACCCATTTACCGTAGTGGCATTTTATCCCTTCCTTGACGAGCTCGTCTATGACTTCCGCTATCTCGTCTGGTGCCGCCTGCTCCTCAAACTCTATCGCAGCCTCTTCAGGAGAGTAGGGGCCTACGAAGAAGTAGTTGTCGCCGTATTTGTCGCCGACGTAAGATGACTTGGAAGTAAGTACGGTATATATTCCGCCGACTTTCCTGCAGACCTCATAAGACACCTCAAATAGCAGATCAGGTTCCATTCAACTAAAGTATTTCTGAATATCCCTTAAATAGTACCGGTCTAAAGCTTTGATAAGCGGGTTTTTGAAGTATTCCAGAGCGCTTTTAAGTGCGATAGAACAATTGATATGTAGTAATTAGAGGAGGTTGATGCTGAATGGATTTGCTGCCTGAAGTCGGGTTTGCCGCTGGTGAGATATACTTTTGCGGGATAGAGACTCCTGTAGACATTTTGAAGCTGAAGGAGAAGGTCAAAAGGAAGGATGAAATCTTCTACATGGCCATTGGTTGGCTCGCAAGAGAAGGGAAGATTGAGTTCTACACCGAAAAGCGGAAGACTTACATAAGAAAGATAAACTAAATAGGGGGGGGAACAAAGTGAGGATTGGTTTTTTCACATGGGAGAGCAAGTATTCTGTCCCAGTCGGCGGGGTCGCTGAGGTAGTTTCCAACCTTGCTGAGATTTTAGCCAAAATGGGGCATGAGGTTCACGTCTTCACAAGAATTGGCGGATGGCAGCCGGAACACGAGCTTGTGAATGGAGTACATGAGCACAGGTGCGTGACCCCCGGCGGCGAGGATTTCATAGAGTATCTAGACCACATGTGCGACAGCATGGTCTCATGTTTTTACCACGTTGAAAGGCAATACGGGCGATTTGACATTTTGCACGCCCACGATTGGCATGTCGTGAACGCGATGGCTAACCTGAAAAAAAACAGGGGCTATGACTTCATCTGGACCTGCCATTCGACCGAGTACGGAAGGAACGGGAACACCCACCAAGACAACTGGTTCAGCGCAAGAGTCAGACACAGGGAGTGGCTTGGAGGATATCTTGCAAAGAAGGTTACGACGGTATCCTATGTCATGAAGGATGAGATTGCGAGAGAGTATCAGATTCCAAGAGACAAGATAGGCGTCATATACAATGGCATATACGAGGATGAGTTTGACGGTGAGATAGACGCTGGGAAGATAAAGGAGAAATATGGTATATGGCCTCTTGACCCAGTAGTCCTTTTCATGGGCAGGATGTGCCACCAGAAGGGTCCAGACATACTTCTTGAGGCTGTGCCTAACGTCATTTCACAAAGAGCTGATGCGCACTTCATTTTTGCAGGCGGCGGCGACGACATGATAAACCACATCAACGGCCGCGCCCATCATCTGGGGGTGAATCATAACGTCCACACAGTAGGTTATGTGGCGGGCGATCAGAAGGTTGATTTGTTCAAGTCATGCGATATGGTATGTGTCCCAAGCAGGAACGAACCGTTCGGGATAATAACGCTTGAGGCTTGGGCTGCCCATAAGCCAGTTGTGGCAACCGACGTCGGCGGGCCGCGTGAGATAATTCAGAACTTCTACAATGGCATAAAAGTATATGGTGAGCCAACGAGCATTGCCTGGGGCATAAACTATCTCTTGGGCGACCAGAGCGGCGATAACATCAGGCGAATGGGCGAGAACGCGAAAAAGACGGTTAAGGACTTTACGTGGAGGCAGATAGCGAGGAAATACATCAGGCTCTACGACGAACTTTAGTTTTTTTTGATATTTTAGTTGGTTGGGGTTTATCTTCTTTTTTTTGCGCGGGTAAAGCATTAGTCTGTGCGGTTTTTCCGTGGCCGTTTTGCAGCATGTACCTGAGCACCTTTTCCCTGAAGTCCGAAAGTACTGCGAGGTAGTTTATTGCGGCGTCGTATGGGTTGCCGTGGTGGCTGAAGTATTTGTGGACGTCGCCGTCTGCGAGCCATTTGGTGCACATGTAGTATAGGTGGTCGCCGGTCTGAAGGTAACGCCATATCTTAAGAAACTCTGGATTGCCTGATTTTTTGACTAGTTCTCCTGTTTGTTTCATTTGCGCGAACGCGAGGTGTTGCATGTGGTTTCCGAGCCATGCGCTTGGGTCGCGTTCTATGTCAGCCCAGGATACTGTCTCATATGAGGGCACTGATATGTCGCCGACTGAGGGGTGTTTTTTGACGACCTCTGAGGGTGTTGTGAATTCGAGGTTATCCCACTTCAGTATCTCCTGCGGCAGAGAGCCCAAAAACCAGAATATTCCGGTGTCCTCCCACTGGTGTTCGCCGAAGCTCTCATAGTCCATGAACATGTTTATTGTGTCGCCAGGCGTTGACGAGAGCCATGAGGAGTATTTTTCGGCTGTTAGGGGATACTGCTCCCACCATTTGGACGAGAACCGG
>CAYXON010000024.1:0-10267 GCA_964467145.1 uncultured archaeon
TCGCAGCCCCCTTCACCTCCCTGAACCCCGCGATAGCCGCCGGATGGGTCGCAGGATACGTCGAACTAAGGGTGAGAAAACCCAGAATCAAGGACTTCCAAAATCTCATGATGCTCAAAAAAACGTCAGACTACCTAAGAAACAGGGTGATGAGGGTCATAATAATCGTCGCCTTCGCCAACATAGGCTCAACAATAGGCACATTCATCGCACTACCCTATCTTGCAAGCCTAATTTAGGGAGTAATACAATAGACTAAACCATGACAGAGTTCGGACTAATCGGGCACCCAGTAGGACACAGCATGAGCAAAATCATGCACGAGGCAGCATTCAAGGAACTAGGCCTCAACCACACCTACGGCCTATACGACGTGCAGGAGGCGGACCTCAAACTATTCATGGAGGACGCCGACTTTAAGGGGCTAAACATCACAATACCGCTAAAAACCGCTGCAGTCCAGTACATGGACGAACTCAGCAAAGAAGCAGTGATAATAGGCTCAATAAACACTGTGGAGTTCGCAGATGACAAACTCATAGGATACAACACCGACGTACTAGGATTCATGAAATGCCTGCAGGAGGCGGACGTCGACGTCAAAAACAAGAACTTCCTAATACTCGGGGCAGGTGGCGCTGGCAGGGGAATAGTATTCAAGCTCGCGATGGAACACCACAGAGTATACAGCTACGACACAGACTCTGAAAAATCATCAAAACTCTGCAAGGACGTACTCCAAAAAGTGGGAGTCAAAGTCGAACAAGCACAAGACATCTCAGACATCATCGGCAACGTCGACATACTCGTCAACGCAACACCAGTCGGCATGCACCCCAACATCGAAAAGACGCCACTGGTTTCAAAATACCTGAGCCCCGCAATAACAGTCGTTGACATAGTATACAACCCTGTAGAGACACGACTCCTAAGACAAGCAAGAGAAAGGGGATGCGACACAGTATCAGGGATTGGGATGCTCGTACACCAGGGCGCGGAAGCGCTCAAAATCTGGCTTGACGTAGAACCCCCAATCGAAGTAATGAAAAAGGCAGTCCTAAGAAAACTCTGAAGCCCGCCTGTCCTCAAGAAGAAGCGCTCCAAGAAGGCGATACCTGACTATGTCACCCACATCAGCCACTATCGCATCATACTGCTTTTTCGCACCATCAACCCTGCCAGTGAAATAATACAGGAGACCGAGGTTATACCTTGCCTCATTTAGGTGTGGGTCAGACGACACTGCGCGCCTGTAGCTCATCACAGCCTTCTCAACACCGGACTCGTCAGATTCCAGGTAATCGGGACTTGAGTAGAGAACCCCAAGATTATAATGTGCGAGTGCGAGACCACGGTCAAGAAGAATCGCCTTCTTCAACAGAACCTCTGACAAAGCTGCCTGACCCTTAAGATAATTGAGCGTGCCCGCGAACTCGCAAAGCCCCAACGCCATCGCCTTCTTATCAGACACCTTATCAATCGCCTCAAGACCCTCACTTATCTTAACATCCTTGAAAAGTTGGATGACATCGTCTGCCTCCATCAATCGCCACCCCACAGGGCGTCTTTGAAAGCCTGCATCTCGGAAACAGTGTACTGGCCTTCCGCAGTAGACGTTAAATTGGAGGGTGCCGCAAAGCTGGCGAACCCACCGAGCATCGGGCCGACAATCCTCGACCAAGCGCCTAGTTTGCCCATACTCAACGCAAGAACAGGAATTGAAAGCCCACATAAAGTCTGGGCAGACAACACATTCACGACGTCTTCTGTCGTTTTTGGCATGAACGCCACCTTCGCAATGTCCGCGCCACATGACTCCTCAGCCCCCAAAACACCGATTATCTCCTTCACAGACGGGGTGGATTTGAAATCATGGTATGCTACTATGACTTTGACGCTTGCTTTTCTCGCAGACAAAATCAGCTCATCACGAAGCGACGGGTCGGTCTTAAGCTCCACACTAACGTATGACGCCAGACTAAGGCATGATTTGAGGATGTCAATTCTCTCGCGCTCACCTCCCTTGAAGCTGCCGCCCTCCCAAACAGGCATGCACGTGAACATCAGGGGCGCACCAATGGATTTAAGGCCTTCAAGACCTTTAAGGGACTCCATGCTGTCGAGCCTGACCTCAAAGATGTCAGCTTCAACACCTTCTGCCAAAGCAATAATGGATTTGACGTCAGAGCCGGATAGGGGCGCGCAGATAAAAGCCATGCAATAAAATATGATGTTACAGAATAAATTAAAGCATGAAAGTGAAAAACACGACGAAAAAGGCTGAATTAAGCGAGCAAGCACACTACAAAGACAGCTTCCTCGGAAGATTTCGGGGCCTCATGCTCACGAAAAAAAGTGATGCTGTGCTCGCAGCCGAAAAAGAAGGGGTCCTGGAGACCACCATCCACATGATGAACATGCGCTACCCCATAGACGTCGTGTGGGTCGGGGAGGACATGAAGGTGAAGGATGTCGCGAAAAACGTCAGACCATTCAATATACTGAAGCCTTCCACTTGGAGGACGTACAAACCTAAGGCACCCGCGAAATACGTGGTAGAGCTCGGCAGAAACACCGCGCAAGACACTGAAGTCGGCGACACAATAGAGTTCCTAACTCCTTGAAACCCTTCTTCTAAGTATTAATGCGCCGCAGACCACGACCCCACCCAGTGAAACAATCATCACTAAAAGGTTCATGAGGACTATTGGGTCGGAAAGAAATGGCGAATACGCTGGAACCTTGACCAAAGCATTCTCTGAAACAGACCTAACGCCTTGGGCGACCATTTCCCCGCCGTCTGCGACAACACCCTTCACAGACTCGTTGACTGCGCCAAGTAGTGTGCCAGCCGCAGAGGGTGCGCCCTCAATCATCATATCATATGATTTAGCCATGAACATCGGCTCGGCCTCGCGCACTGGCAGGGTATAGAAGTCACTCATGCTGGAGAAAAACGACAGGGCGCTGCCAGCCAAAAGAAGCGCTGACGTACCCAACACTATCCACACATTAGTCTGCTGGGGTGTGACGATGTTCTCGCCCTTGTAGGTGAGCCTGTAATACTTCCACTTCGTGCCAGCCTCAATAACCTCAATCAAACCCACCTCAACAAGCCGGTCTAGGTGCTCCTTAATCGTTGACGGGCTCATCCCAGTCTTCTCAGACAAGTCGGTGAGGGTGAGTTTATGCTCAGAAAGCCGCTTAAGGATGTCAACGCGGGTGTCAGCAGCCAAAGCCTTAAACGTCTCCCTGTCGAGTGTGATTTTAGAGCCCATCAGTAACTATTCGAAACACCCTAATAAAGGCAGTAGTGTTTTACTTCGGAAAAAACCGAAAAGAACAAACACAGTAGGGAGCTGGCGGAGGATTAATCCGCCAACCCCACTGGGGTGTAACTGATAAAGCATATGAAAACGAGATATAAAAACCGACAGAAACACCAAAAGAAAACAAAAAATGGCTTAATTGAAATCCTTTTTAACATTAAGCTAATGGAGGGTTATATACCCATCATTCGAGATTATTAGTAAGGAGATAAATGATCGTAGAAAACCCACCGAATAACCGTATTTCTCAAGGAATTGGAGAAGATGCAACTATGCAATTGACGATAAGTAAGGTAGATATCACACCACCACAACCTGTTCCAGTTGGGCCTATTAAGAGGATTCCTGTTAATACTGCTGAACCACCCCCAGAAGTAGTTCAACTAATGCAGCAGCAGGGGCTAACAGGTGAAAAAATTGAGGGTTGGCTTGCAGTACCATCCATCCATCTTCAAGGGGAACGAGATGGCTTAAAGGAAATCCAGAATAGACCTGTTGACGCTATTCAAGTCCTTAAACCTTTATTGGGAAATTCTATTTTAGACCAAACACTACGAACTGTTGATGTGATAAATGGATGCGGGCGTCAATGTGGTAGCTGCTTAGCAGATGCTGCATGCCCATCCAGGATGTTTTCTTTTGATTCAATTAAGAGACTCTTTGATGATGAGCGGTTTATCCGAATGCTTCAGCCAGATTCACTACGGTTCGGTTCATCTGGAGACTTACTAGAACACCCTAAAGCATTAGACATACTTAAAGTCGCCTTAGAAAAAACGAAACCACTTGACGAAAGTAGGCGAAATGGTGGAAAGCGTCATGTGATTAAAGTATATACAAACTATAGGCAGAAAGATGAGCAGAAACTAGATGAACTCCTTGAACTTGCACGTCAACACCCAGACAGACTAAGTGTAATAATTTCACTGCCATTTAATGTAACAGATACCGTTGACATGCAATTCGCACAATATGCTCAACAAAGGCCAAATATATTTAAAGGAACCGTCAACGAGGATGGTTTTTTTTATACTGACGACATCTACAATCTAGCAGGAGATTTACCGAATATCAGGATACAAGATGTTCGACACACATCAGTTTTTTTTAAGCAAGGGAGAATCCTGTCAGACAGAGTAAATAATGGTAGATTATCAAAGGATCTAGTTATAGATACACTAGTGCAAGATATAGAACATCGGGGTTTTGTTAAAACATACTTTAATCCAGATACTCTCTGGCTTACGATATATACAACAGAATATGAATCCCACACCCACAGGGCATACACACCTTTGACTCCTGAGAATGTTGACACTTTAAACCTTTTACCATACCACCCAGATTTTCCCACACCACCCAATTGGATGGGGGGTAAAGGTGAGGATAAACCATTCGATGATATATTGTTTATTAGAGATGGACTACAACAATTAGGTAGACCTAAGAAACAATTAAATGTTGTTGATTAGACTTATTACTGCTAAGTCATTAAAAATCATTTCCCAAGATTATGGAGAGGGTACATCAACTTGACCTAGATTTCCTAACTAGATGAGTATTCTCAGAATTACCTAAGTCTAATCCCGCCAGACTAAGATACTTTAGTCTTAAAGTCCGAATTGTTTCATTCCTGAGTTTTGCTCAGGACTATGCAATTTAGCTATAAGCCAAATTGTTTCAGTCCAAAATCTTCTTTTGGACTGCAGTTCGGACTAAAGTCCGAACTGTTTCAGTTTGAGTTTAGAACTCAAACTGTGCAATTTGGGCTTAGAGCCCAAATTGCTTCATCATTCTTTGTAGTTTTCTGCCGCCTCCCATGCCTTTCATCATTTTCTTCATTTTTTTGTAGTAGTTGAGGAGGTCTCGGACGTCTGATGCGTCGCATCCTGCGCCGGCTGCGATTCGCTCTATTCTTTCGTGTTTGATTATTGTGGGGTCTTCTTGTTCGGCTGTGGTCATGGAGTCCATGACGTATTTGAATTTTTTGATTTTACCCTCCTGCATGCTCACGAGGTCTTTCGGGATTTTAGCACCAAGTGGCAGCATCTCCATCAGTTTATCCATTGACCCCATGCCCTGCATCTGCTCTATCTGCTGGTAGACGTCTGCGAGTGTGAATTTTCCAGATAGCATTCTTTTCGCGCTTTCCTCGTCAAGTTCTACGTGCTGGGCTTTCTCGAGTAGTCCTTCTATGTCGCCCATCCCAAGCATTTTTGAGACGAATCTTTTCGGCTCAAAAAGTTCGAGGTCTGGTATGTGCTCGCCGACCCCCAGGAAGTAGACGGGGCTTTTTGTTTCAGCGCATGCTGCGAGTGATCCACCGCCTTTCGCAGAGCCGTCGAGTTTGGATATTATGACGCCGTCTACGCGGCATGATTTCTGGAATGCTGCGGCTTGTTCGCCTGCGGTCTGACCGATTGTTCCGTCAAGGACCAGGAAAATCCGCTCTGGTTTGATGGCGTCTGCGACCCGGTTTATGTCAGCCATGAGTGAGTCGTCTAGTTTGTGGCGTCCTTCGCTGTCGATTATTATCAGACCCTGGGTTTTGTGCCTTTTGATTCCCTCAGTTATTATCTTCAGGGTGTCTTTCTGCTGGTTGTCGCCGTAAAATGGTGTGTTAATCTCCTCGGCGAGCTGTTTTAGCTGCTCGTATGCTGCTGGGCGGAATGTGTCTGCGCATATTAGTTTCGGATTCAACCCCTTGCCTTTGGCGTATGATGCGAGCTTGGCGGCGGTCGTGGTTTTGCCTGACCCCTGCACGCCCACAAGGAGTATCTTCATGTTGTCTGTTAGTCCTGGGTCTGCGCCCGCGCCAAGGAGTGCGACTAGTTCGTCGTAGGTTATTTTGACGACGTTCTCCTTTCGAGATAGTGCACCTGGGGGTTTTTCGAGAAGGGCTCTGTCTTCTATTTTTTTGGAGAGTTCGAGGACTAGTTTGACGTTTACGTCGGCTGATAGGAGGCTTTTCTGAACCTCCTTTATGTATTCTCTGACCGTCTTTTTGTCGACGACCACAGCCTTCCTCAGGTTATTAATAGCGTCCTGAAGCCCGTCGCGCAATCTATCAAAAGCCATTTTTGGGAGTTTAAAATAAGGGCGTTGATAAATAAAGAGGATGAATTTGGGGAAAACATGTGTTAATGTCGGTGGCGGGTGGTTTTTCGCGCTTTTTGTTTTGTCTGTGGTTTTCTTCTTCGCCCAGCACATGAGCGGGTTGTCTTGGGATTTTACAGTCTACAGCCTAAACGCCAGATACATCTTTGGTGGGGGGAATTATTTTGAGTGGGAGCGGGCGCCACTTGTGCCTTCGATGATTTTCGCATTCAGCTTTCTGGGGTGGAGGGGCGCCGAGTACGCCTACATGCTTTTTGTCTGCGTGCTTTTCGCGTTTGCCTGCGATAGGTTCTCCAAAAGATATGAAGTCAACGCCCTAGTCTTCTACACAGTTATGCTGAACTCGTTCGTTGTGACATTCGGTTTTCTCGCAGGCACCGAACTTCTCACCCTGTCGCTTCTGATGCTGGCCATAACATACCTACGAAGCGGATGTTCTGGTTTATTCATCGGATTTGCTGTTGCTGCTAGGTATTTGGCTGCGCCATATCTTCTGCTACTCCTTTTCAAAAGGGATACGAGGCAGATAATCCTGGCACTTACTGTGGTGGTTTTGCTTTTCACGCCATGGTTTGCTTACAACTATCTGATGAAGGGCGACCCGCTGACTTCGATAAAGTCCTCGTATCTTATGAACATCGCCTCCCGCGAGAGCGGGTTCAAGGGGCCGACGACATCTGATTTGGCGAAGAACCTGTTGATACTCTTTACAATCGCTGTTTTCGGCGCGTTACTAAGCGTTAAGCGCAGGTTCAGGGAAGTGGACGCGGTGATGTTCGTATTTGCGTTCGTGACTCTTGCCTCGTTTTGGATGACGCACGTCAGGGAGCTGAGGTATCTATTCAACCTCGCACTGCCGGTGGGTTTTTACTGCGCGCAAGCTATTGAGGGGATTACCTGCGGAAGAAGGGAGAGGATTATACTGGCTGTGATACTGCTGTCGCTTATGAACTACACAGCTACCTCCGCGATGATTTCTCTGGTTAACCCAGCGGGCCTATATGAGGGTGTTAATTTGGTTGGTGGGGGCTGCATGGTCATGTCAAATGCGTGGCCATACCTGAACTACCTTGGGGTTACGGCTAAACCGCACCCAGACGGGGAGTATTTGGATTATTTAGTGGGTGAAGGCAATAGGGTGGTGCTTTTCAAAAGCGGTGACATACCAAATCCGGACTACCTGTTTGATGCGGAACTTAGGGAGGGGGTGCCCGTCATGTATGAGGATGACAACATCCTAGTCCTAGGCAACGAGTTCTTCTGCGCGAAAAAAGAGGTTGTTGACAGGGCGTATTCAGAGTATTAGTTCACCTGTTCTTCTCCCAGATGTTGATGTGGGAGTTTAGCCTGCGTTTGAGTGGGTTCATCTCAAGCAGTATCGGGTAGATGAAAAACGAGAGCGTGAAGATATAGTAGGGGAAAAAGAAACAAGTCACTGCAATAAGCCTTAGACTCACCTTGTCAAGCTTCACCATCGCAAGTAGGTTATAGAAGTAGTTCAGGGCAACCGCTACAATAAGATAGGGGAATGTCCACTGGGCCTGCCAGACGCCGCGGAACACATTGAATGAAAGCTCTATCACGCCGAATACCGACATCCACCCGAAGAAAAACTTGATAGCATCGAATGTTAGGTAGTTGCCGTACTGTGCGAAATACTCCAGATACCCACTCACTATCTGGTAGATTGTTATCGGCACGATGAACATGCCCTGCACGAAAAAATAAATTTGGTGGGGAAGGCCATAAAGGCCGATTATACCGTATCGCCGGTTGAGTATCATGTCCTTGTGTTTTGCGACAACCTGGTATGTGCCCCTGCCCCATCTCATCCTCTGGCCAGCAACGCCTGCTAGTGTCTGCGGGACGTTTGTGTGCATCACAGCCTTGCTCATGACGATTTTCCACCCGGCTTTTCTTATCTTAAGCCCTATGTCGAAGTCCTCAGACAATGTGTCTGTTGAGAACTTCCCCGCTGCCACGAGAGCCTCTTTTCGAAATGAGCAAAACCCTGGCAGCGTGTAGGAGCACCCCATCTTGTCGAAGACGTAGCGCCACATCGAACTGAGGACATACTCCATATGCTGATACCACACCAGTGGGTTGTCGTTTTCGACAACAAGTATTATCCCTGATGCCGCACCGACCATTGGGTCTGAAAAAGGCTCAGAAAGCAGTATTAGAGCATCTTTTTTGAGTATTGAGTCCGCATCAAGCATGACAACAACGTCGCCTGTGCAGTTTTTGACGCCGTGGTTGACTGCCATTGCTTTTCCGAGATGATTTGTTGATAGGAGCCGGACCCTGCCGTCTGATGCCATGATATCTGACACCACGTCTTTTGTGCCGTCAGTTGAGCCGTCATCGACAACCACGACCTCAACGCGTTCAGGATATTCTGCATCGAGGATGCTTTTGAGTGTTGCGCCGATTACGGATTTTTCATTGTGGGCTGGGACTACGACACTCAATAAATGTAGCTTGCCAACGGTTCTTTTTCTTTCGGGTGCGAGAGCCAGTAGATTCCAGAAGGTGAATGTCACAATCGAGACCACGAATGTGAACGCCAGCACTACATCAATCATTTTCGCATATCGAAAGAAGAGGGGAATTAAGGCAAAGAAGCCTCTCGACCTCGCCGCGATTCATTAGGCCGCAGTATGTTGAGTCCTCAATCACTATGCAGGGATATGAGGTGACATTGTATGCCTTCATCAGTGTGTTGACGACGCTGGTGTTTCTGTCACCGTCAAAACTTAGTATCGACACCTCTGGGTCGATTTTCTCGTTTATGTAGTTGAGGACGAAACCTTGTTCGCCGCAGTTCGGCTCGGCCTTGCAGTTGCCGTAGAAGTAGAGTATGACTGTGTCGTTGTAGCCGCATCTTTTCTTGACCTTGTTTATCATCGATAACTGGATTATCTCGCGCCGGTTCAGCCTCTTCTTCTGTTGTAGGTAAAACTCGTCTCCTGTGAACGCCTGCTGAGCCTCGCTGTAGAGTCGAATCTTCTCGTCGAACTGCCAAAGCCTCGCCTCAAGATAGTTCAACTGCTCGATTATGGACTCGCATGAGCCGTTCCGCTCCTGAAGGTACTCCATCAGGTAGTAGGATGCTTCTATGTCCTCGATGTCTTCGACTATCTCCTCCATACCTGTCTGAACAGATGTCTCCCTTGCGGAGTTGAAAAATAGGTTGGTGTAGGATATCAGGATAAAAAGAAGTACTGTGAGAACACCCGCAAGTAGGAAGGTGTTTACATTCCTGCCCGCCATTTTACCTCCCTTTTGAAAGCAGTGAAATACATGCACAACACCCACATAATCTGGTATGGTATGAAGAAAAACATGAAGCCGACGAACCCGCTGATATTATCCCTAATCCTGTTGCCCATCGTCTTAAGGCCTATATATGAGGATATCATGTGCAGGAAAAGCGGTGTCAGACCCAGGAAGTAGTACATGCTAATTGAAAGGGGGTCAACTGGGGATTTGTTTAATGAAAGTATTGGCAGTATGTCAAACCTTATCAGGCTCATGTTAGAAACCGTGTTTGATGCGCTGGTTAGCATTATCAAAACAAGTGACATGGAAAGCATCGTCGCAAGTATTGTGCCGCCGTAGTTGAATGGTACGAAATACATCCCGAACGCGCCTAATTCCCTGTTGAATATAACATCCCTGTGTTGAAGTATTGTCTGCATCGTCCCAGTGTACCAGCGCTTCCTCTGGTAGTAGAGGTCGCGGAGTGTTGAGGGAACGAGTGTGTGAGCCTTCGCTGATGTGCAGCAGGCTATTTTGTACCCGCTCTTGTGCATCCTATA
>CAYXON010000025.1:0-10019 GCA_964467145.1 uncultured archaeon
TGTCGATTACGTAGGTGAGAGACTGGAACGTGTAAAAAGATATGCCAATAGGAAGTATGATGTTAAGCGCAGACAAACTAAACGGCACCCCTAAATAGCTTAATAAAACCGTGAGGTTTTCTGCGAAGAAGTTATAATACTTGAAAAATCCTAGAAGTGATAAGTTGATAAGCAAAGACAACAAAACGAACAGCTTCTTGGCAGATGTGCTTTTTGAGTTAAAAACCAGATGTCCACAGAATAAGTTAGCATAGGTGGACAATATCAGAAGCGAAAGCATCCTCCAGTCCCAGCTAGCATAAAAAACGTAGCTCGATATCAGAAGGAGGATATTTCTTCTTTTGTGTGGCAACAACCAATAAATGGAAAACACTATCAAAAAGAATAATAGAAACGATGGCTCAAAAAACAATATCATTTTAGTAGGAGTATATTACCGCTGAGATAATAAATTATCCAAATGAAGAGGCTAATGCAGAGCGCAATAAAGATTCTCGTGATTTTAACAGTGATTCTAATTCACACACTACTTGCAGAGGCATTAGTCAGGTACGAAACATTCGGAGTCGGAGGATTTTCCGAAAAACTTCTGGAGAGCATACCAATACCAAATCAACAGATTATATCCGACAGGCTAGAAAATTGCAGGATAATAAAACCGCTCATACCAAACAGAAGCCTATATTACAAGGCAGAGGTTTTTGAAACAAACTCGATTGGCCTAAGAGACGTAGAATACAACATTACAAAGGATGAGGGTGTATTCAGGATATTGATTCTGGGAAACTCCGTGTCTTTAGGCGTAGGGGTAAGAATCAATGAGACATACCACTCGATAGTGGAGGAGAAACTTAATCAACGACCGGGGGGGAAAAGGTATGAGATACTAAACCTAGGCTGTGGCCCAGCTAACCTGTCAAAAAACATAAACGACATAAACGAGACGACCTATTATAACCCAGATATGCTGATAATATCTGACTCACACACCAATATAAACAGTCTAAACCAAACTCAAATCGACAGACTAAAACAATACCAAAAAAATTATGGAGTTCCGGTGATATTGGTCTCACAAAACTTTGGGATAAAAAAGAATAAGGACTTTGGAGAAATAATGACTGTTTCATTGAATGTGACTAAAATAAACGTGTGGGAGCTGATATACCCAGCCGACTCACACCCAGACAAATACGTACACCAGAAATACGCGAAAAGACTCTACGACTACCTCATAGAAAACTGGGAGAAAATCGAAAACACCTCAAACCCGGCCGGAAAACCAAATGTACCAGAGGAGGTACTAGAAAGAATAGAGAATGAACCGATGATATACAATAAATTTAAGCCTAAAAATAGCTTCTGGAAGTCGTATTACCTAGAAAAAATACAAAACAAGACTGCAGCAATATTAAATTAATTATGAGACATGCACAATTCATTAAAAATCCTCAGCTAACGTAAAAAAACGTAGCTCGATATCAGAAGGGGGATATTTCTTCTTTTGTGTGGCAACAACCAGTAAATGGAAAATACTATCAAAAAAAATAACAGAAACGATGGCTCAAAAAACAATATCATTTTAAGATGAGTATATTATCGCTCAGATAATAAATTACCAAGATGAAAAAATTAAAAAGTCATCTGTACAAGATTTCAGTCGTTATATTAGTCATTTTAGTCCACACATTATTGGCTGAGGCAGTAGTGAGGTATGAGACATTCGGCTTAGCTGGACTTTCATCTGAACTTTTGGAGAGCATACCAATATCGAATTGGCAGATTCTATCAAACGACACAGATAACTGCAGAATAATAAAACCGTGGATACCAAATAAAAGCCTTTATTTTAAGGCAAAATTATTTGAAACTAACTCGCTCGGTTTAGGGGATAAAGAATACAACATAACAAAGGGTGAGGACATATTCAGGGTGCTGGTCCTAGGCAACTCAATATCATTAGGAAGAGGAGTTAACATGGATGAGGCATATCATTCGATAGTTGAGGACAGACTAAATGATAGGTTAGAGGGGGGAAAGTATGAGATGTTAAATCTGGGGTGCGGACCGTTAAACATATCAAAAATCATAGAAGACATAAACCAGACCATCTACTACCAACCAGACATGGTGATGATATTTGACGTCCAAAGCAGGATAAACAAACTAAACCAGAGCCAGATTAACTCTCTAAACGACTACACGAGAGATTATGGGGTGCCCGTTTTATTTGTCGCACAAGACGGGAAAATAAAGGAGGGGGAAAAATGGGGGGAAATATTGTTACTTAACCTAAACGTCACAAAAGTCAAAAACTGGCAATACACGTACCCCGCTGACCCGCACCCAGACAAGTACGTACACATGGAATACGCAACAGGAGTATACGATTACATTGTCGAAAACGAGGAGAAAATTAAAAACATCTCAAACCCGAAGGGGTACATTGACGCCAAAACAATGAGTAGAATAGAGGAAATAAAAAATCAACCGAGCATATCAAGAAGATACTCGCCAATAAAAAAGTTCTGGAAATCATATTACCTTGATAGGATAGAGAACAAGACCCGGACACTGTTAAAAAGTGCAGAATACGGAGCTGAAGACATAGGGGGGATTTAAAAAAATAGGATATAAGGTTTTTTATTCACAGCATATAATGGATAATCCGATGATTAGTAGGGTGATTTTTTGTTTGAGTCTTTTTGCTTTGATATCGCCTTTAGCCTGCGCCTGGAGCGACTACCAGGTTAGGTACTTCGCTGATGCGGCTGTCAAAAACGTGTGGGGGCAGAACGTATACAATGAATGCCTGGGAAAGCTTGATAAAAGCCTCCAGGATCGGGTTTGCCAGCTTTTTGGAGAGGATAAAAAACCCGTCTGCTACGCACTTGAGCTCACGCACCCGGCTGAGATTCCAAACAAACTCGGCGATGAGGACCTTGAGCAGGTGGGTGATTGCCCGATAATAAAAAACCCGGAAAAAAGCTATCTGTGCACTACAAAAAACAATGCATTGGATGCGGCAGGCTACTGGCTCAACCAGTCAGAGCACGCAGGCACAAGATGCGAGAGGATATACCTTTTTGCTGTCGCCTCAAACTACCTCGCACAAGCTGAAAACCCGTTCAACACAGTCCTTTATGAGGACAAAAACTGCAGGGAGATGATATACCGCAAAATCGAACGCAGCCTAGAAGTCAACAGAAGCAGGTGGGGTTTCGACCAAGCATGTGCATTCAACTACCTCCAAGGCGACAAACAATTCATACCCAATGCGACATACATACAGATAATAAACATAAATGACAGACACGCCAGCGAGATAATTGAAAACCTAAGCGCAGAAGCTAAAGAGTATTACACAAAACCGTTAGCAACAACTGTGACAGTCCAGACTACAACGACGACAACTCTCCCGTCTGAGCCGCTTTACTGCCAAAAAGACGAGGACTGCACCACAGCCGTTAAAGACTGCTGCGGATGCAACGCAGGTGGGCAGAACATCCCAATATCAAAAGATGCGAAGACACAATATGAGGCGCAGTCACAAGCCTACTGCAGAGAGAGAGTATGCCCGCAGTTCAGCTCGCAACACATATCATGCTTTTCCGCACCACTTTGCGAAAACAACAGGTGCGAGCTCATAATCGACTCTGACATGCTTTGCCAGCGAGACGACATAAAAAACAACTGCGAAGGAGAGCCAAAAACTGATGAAACCGGGCAAAGCAGTGAATACGGGGTCTCGTGCGGCTACATAAACTACGTCTGCGACTGGGAGGGTGACACGCAGACATCCACCACCCAGACGACATTACAACAAACAACAACCTCATTAAAAACTGTTAATCCGACAACGACTACTATCAAAACCCCAACGACCACGATAACCCCTGAAAAGAATGAGGGTGGTTTTGAAGCAAGCTACCTTGTTGTTGTGGTGTTTTTTGCGGCAGCAGCAGTGTTTCTAGTTCTGAGAAAAAGAACAGACTCAAGGGGGGACCCATCTGGTAAGAGGAGCCTGCAGACCCTCTCAGACGGCAGAAGAAATGTGGTGTCTGACAAGTCTGCAACAAGGCTCTCAACCCCGGGTTTTGCCAGAATTAGAAAGCCAGACGCGGATGAGGTGAAGAAGACCTTAGATGAAAAACCTGTTGATGAGCCTAAAAAAGACGTTAGTGAAACTGAGAAAAAGGGCAAGTACAAGACCCTCATAAGACAAGAAGGCGACGACACAAGCCTCGGCAAAACATGATTGCAGGGGCGCTACTGGGTGATTTTATTTAGGGGTTCTGAAGAATGCGACTTTTCCGCCGTACAATATGTTAGCGAACTCATAAAGTAGGTAGGGGTACATGTAAAGGCCTATGTAGATGAATGCGGGAAAATCCCTGAGCTTTAGGTACTGGCTAACTGACTTTATGAACAGGAACTTCTGCACCTCTATAAGAAGGAAAACCATCAGCGCAGCGTATGCTAGAGATGGCTCCAAAAAGCCTGAGATAATACCTAAAAGCAGGAGGTTATAGACTGGGATAACATACAGGAACTGCGTCGAGTGGTAGAATAGGTGAAGCACCTTGACCTTCGGCAGCTTGAGTATCTTAGGTAGAAAATCCAAAAATATCCTGAAGTTATCAAGCCACCTCATCTGCTGTTTGGCGTAGTGTTTCACGTTAGTAGGACCCACCCCCTCACCCAACACATCAGGTATGTAAAATGTCAGCCTTCCGTCAAAGAGCATCCTGACAGAGAATGCGAAATCCTCTGTCATGTAGTCGCCTGTGAAATACTTTCTGAAAATATCTTTTCTAATCAGTATCATCGTTGCAGAAGAAGTTAGCGCGCCGTCAGCGTATCTTGCAAGGTCCTTGAGCCGCCCCTGCTCACGGAAGGAGCCGACAATCCGAGCTACATGGTGGTCGTGGTTGCTGTAGTGTTGGGGACAGTTCACAACACCAACCTGCTCATAGCCAAAGTAGGGTATCGCCTTCTTGAGCCATTGTGGGTCGACATGATAGTCTGAGTCGACAATGCCAACTATCTCACCTGACGCGTTTTCAACCCCGAACCTTAGCGCTCCTGCGTTGAATCCCTTACCATCCTTTTGTTTGTGCGCGAACTTCACACCCTCACGCTCACAAACTTTAGATATTTCCTGCGCATAGTCGGGCTCTGACTCGTCAGCGACTAGTATCTCAAGGTTTGCGTAATCGAGTTTCTTGAGCGAATTCAGGGTTTTTTCAACAAGCTCCGCAGGCTCATTATAAACTGGCATCATCACAGTCACCTTCGGACAATACTCCCTGAATGCGGCGGTGTCAAGTGGCGCGAATGCCTTGGAACGAAATATCAGATAAAGGTCGTACAATAGGTGGAACAATACGAAAAATATTGAGGGCGCGAAAAGCGCGGCAAGAACATAGGATAGCATATTCTGAGAACTCAGAAGGCCGAGGTACAGGTAGTAGGTAAGCGCCAGAACAGCAGCTAATGTGGAGAGTATCAGGGGATAATGCATCTCCCCCATATAGAACATGCTACGTATCTTATTGAGTGGGAAAACCTCCTTAAGCCTTCTTGACTTTATCACAACACGCACCCCATCAGAAATTCTAAAACCCCCCCGCCATAGGGTTTGCCACTTACGTAGTCCGCCACATCCTTAACACCCTGGTGTGCATTTGCAACAGCCACGGAAACCTTCGCCTCACGCATGAACGAGATGTCGTTCTCACCATCTCCGAACGCGATGACCTCATCGAGTTTGATGCCCAAATCGTCAAGTAGAACCCTGAGTCCGTTTATCTTGGAGGTGTCGGGCGGCATCACCATGGTTCTGCCGTTATTTCGCTCAATGCAGTAGTCAACGCCGGCGTCCTCAAGAATCTGGAAGGCCTCACCTTCGAGCTTTTGAGGAAACTCCACAATCGTCTGCTTAACCTCATATACTACTGGGTCGAAAAGAGGGGTTATCTCAGCACCAGATGACAATATCCTAACCCCACACTCTTTTGACACTACAATGTTGCCGTTTTCTGCGACATAATCTGAGCACCCAAGTTTTTCAGCCTTAGTTGAGAGGAAATCAAGGGGGCGGCCGGACACTATTATTAGGGTAAGGTGCGCAGAAGCTATCGCTTCAATTAGCTCGCGCGCCAAATCATCGGGTAAAACGCCGTAGGGCTCTGACAAAGTCTCGTCAAAGTCGGAAACCAATGCCTTAATGCCAAGCCCCTCAAAGTCTGTTTTACCAATCATTCTGCACAAAAAAAAGTCAATTTACGAGGTTTTTAATTCAATAAGAGGACTCAATCTATAAAAATGGGGGTAGGTAAACCATTTAAAGGTTTTGGAGCCATTATTAGTAAAAATGGACTTGATAGCAGTTACAGACATCGTAGGTGAGTACACTCAGTCAAACAGTTTTTTAATGCCGTTAATAGCTTTTTTAGCCACTATATCAGCGTTGATGTTTTTCAAACGTCACCTTATGAGATACCTGAAAAAGATTGCGAAAAAGACGAAAAGCGACTTGGATGACCTGCTTCTGAACCTTGTTGAGAGGATACCACTGTCGTTTTACGTTCTCGCATCCCTTTTCGTCGCATTAAAGTTCGCTCAAGCCCCTAAATTCATCGAAGACACAGTGGGGTATGCGGTAATACTCGTTGCCACATACTACGCAGTACTTGCAAGCCAGATAATCATAGACCAATTCAGCAAAAAGATTGTCGACTCAAGACGCGCTGAAGACCCCAAAGACGACGTCTCACTAATAAAACTAATTGCGAAAATCCTCAAGTACTCGATGTGGATTGTTGGAGCGCTTCTGTTTCTGGCAAACATAGACGTTGATATTTCAGCAATCCTTGCGGGGATGGGTGTTGGGGGAATAGCCATCGCACTTGCAGCACAGAACGTGCTCGGGGACGTGTTCGCGGCGTTTTCAATATACTTTGACAAACCATACAAGGTCGGTGACTTCATACTAGTTTCAGAAGACTGGGGTGAGGTCATAAAAATCGGAATAAAGACGACGAGGATAAAGACGCTCAGGGGCGAGGAACTTGTCGTCTCAAACCGGGAGATGACGACGACGCGTGTCCACAACTTCGGCAGGATGCCACACAGAAGAGTCGACTTCGCACTTGGCATCACCTACCAGACACCGGTTGAGAAAGTCAAGAAGATACCTGAGATGATAAAGTCGATAATAGAGTTGAATAATCTTGTTAGGTTCGATAGAGCACACTTCAAAAAATTCGGGGACTTCAGCCTCGAATTCGAGATAGTATACTACATAGACAGCCCGGACTACAACAAGTACATGGACACCCAGCAGGCGATAAACCTTGCGATAATGGAGGCCTTCGAAAAAGAGGGTATAAAATTCGCCTACCCGACACAAACCATATATATTCCCGGAAAGGGTGAGTAGATAGTATGGATTCGGTCGGGTTAGTTGTGGGATCTGAGGGCTCAACCGTTGACGTTCTCGTGCAAAGTGAGCGGGTAGAGCTTGGTAGCATCCTAAACATCGGCGGACACTACGGGATAGTCGCGGGGATGAGGTACGCCGAAGACATGAAGATAGGCTCAAGACACAGGCTAATCGCAAAGGCTCAGGTGTTTGGAAAACTCGTCGGCGACCGCCTTCAGATGCTCAAAAGGCCTGTGCAACCCAATGAACGGGTGACGCTCGCAGACGAGAGCGAACTTGAGAAGATTCTATCGCCAAAGCAGGAGAAGATATCAATCGGCAAAGTCATAGGCACAAACGCCCGCGCATACCTGAAAGCCGGAGAATACGACAGACACACCGCAATACTCGCATCAACTGGCGCTGGAAAAAGCTACACAACAGCAAACCTAGTCAAAGAATACGCGAGACTCGGGCTCCCTGTTGTGATAGTCGACACCCACGGCGAATACGCGAATCTCCTCGGCAAACTCGCCCAAGACGGCTCATTCAAGATAAAGATGTACACAGTCAAATTCGAGAGGAAAGGATATGAGAAACTCCTCATCCCACTATGTGATCTTGAAGCCGGAGACTTCAGGCACTTCATAGGATTAACAGAACCGCAAGAGAGCGGAATCAACATGATACTCGACAAGTTATCAGCAAAAGAGTACACCATGGACGACATGAAAAAAGAATGCGAAAACCTAGACCCAGCGAAAATACATGAGTCCACCCAACAGGCCCTGTCAAGAAAGCTGACAATGCTTTCAAGGATGGGCGGCGGAGTATTCGACAGGTACGGCACGGAGATAAACAACCTCGTTGAGGTGGGGCAGGTGACAATCATAGACGCTTCGATGGCCTCACAAGGCATACGAAGGTCGGTGATATCATATCTTTGCAAGGAGCTTCTGCAGGCAAGGATAAACAAGGAAAATGATCTGGGTGGGAAGCAGCTTGAGAACCCGCTCTTATTTGTTGTTGAGGAGGCTCACAACTTCGCGGACGCCAGCCTCACACACAGCTGCAAAAACCAGCTCACGCGAATAGCGTCAGAGGGCAGGAAATTCGGCATAGGTCTCGTGGTCATAAGCCAGAAGCCGTCAAAGATTGACGAGGACATACTGAGCCAGTGCAACAGCGGAATCTACATGCACATAACAAACCCAAAAGACAAGGACCACATCAAAAAAAGCTTTGAAAGCATAAGCGAGGAGATAATCGCAGGCCTTGACTCACTTGATGTTGGCGAATGCATCATCGCGGGAGCCCTGATAGACATACCATTTATCATGTGCAAAAACGACGAGATAACGGTTGAACAAAAGAAAAAGAACAAATTCGACTTCAGGAAAAAAACACAAACCAAAACCGGCGGATTCGACTACAACTAAACCTGTTCATTACCACCTAAATCGCCTAAAGCCCCAGCATCTTGGTTTTTTTAGGCGCGGGGACATTAATTTATTAGATGGAACTACATCCCCACGAGGTAAGGGTTCTGAAGGCCCTGAAGGGTGCCGCAACTCCGAAAGAGATAGCAGATGATGCGGAACTTGAACAAGACGCTGTTCTTAGGGCTAGCTCGTGGCTTGCAACCAAAAAACTCGTCAAAGTCACAGAGGATGTTAGCGAGCAGATAACACTCGGTCCTGAGGGGGTTGAGTACGCGAAAAACGGGCTGCCTGAAAGGCAGATGCTAGATGCGATATCAGATGGCGACAAAATAGATGAAGCAAAGAAAAAAGTCGGGAACCAAATCTTTGGGATAGGATTCGGCTGGCTCAGAAAGAAAAACATGATAGCCGTCGAAGATGGCGTGCTCAAGGTCTTATCAAAGGGAAAGACTCCAGATGAAATCCTTCTGGAAAAGCTCAGCAAAGGACCCATCAACACAAAAGAGTTAAGCAACGAATTAACCGAAGGACTTGAGCTCCTCAAATCCAGGAAAAATGTTGTTGAGACAAAACAGATAAAGTCGATAACCATCGAGCCGACAAAAGAAGGCAGTGAACTTGCAGCTGACGTTGAGGAGGACACAAGGATATCCCAGCTGACGCCGAAGATGCTTGCGACATCAAGCTGGAAGAACAAGGGGTTCAGGCCGTACGACACTAGCGTGTTTGTGAAACCTCAGGCGCCAGTGAAAAAACACCCTCTGAGGCGGCAGATAAACAAGGTCAGAAACATCTTCGTCGGAATGGGATTCACGGAAGTGAAGGGACCGCTTGTTGAAAGCGCGTTCTGGAACTTCGACGCACTATTTCAGCCGCAAGATCATCCGGCACGGGAAATGCACGACACATTCTACCTCAAAAACCCAAAGACCACGAAAATCGAGGGGTTCGAAGAACTAAAGGCTAAAGTCGGCAAAACCCACCAAGACGGCGGCAACACCGGCTCAACAGGCTGGGGATACAGGTGGAGCGAGGAAATAGCCAAGAAAACACTTCTTAGAACGCACACAACCGCGGTCACGGCAAGACACCTCGCAAAGATAAAAAGGGAGGATTTACCAGTCAAATTATTCAGCATCGGCAAAGTATTC
>CAYXON010000026.1:0-9856 GCA_964467145.1 uncultured archaeon
CGCACACAGAGTATACACACTCAACATGGCAAAAGACGAGATAATCAAGGTAAACGAGCCAAAAAGATACTACGAGGAAATAATGAAAAACGTCAACATGACAAAAGACGAGATAAAAAAAGACCTCGACCAGAAGAGGGAGATAATACAATGGCTAGTTGACGAGAATGTTGAAGACATAGAGACACTAGGAGTGGTAATCCAGTACTATTACAACAACCCAGAAAGAATATATCAGGCTGCAAAAGCCAAAACAAACGTGGAGGAAATGCTGAAATGAACATTAACAACATATCTCAGAGACTGTCAGAGAAGTTACCTAACCTCGGTGAAGAGCTAAAAAACGCATACATAGAAAAAGGCGTTGTGGAATACCTCTCAGAGGCCATATGGAAGAGCATCCTATTCTCAATCTTGATATTTGTTTTTGAATCAGCAATCACGATACAAAATCCGAAACCACTCCAGAACATAGTGTTTACGACAATCTCATTCTGCTTTCTGATGTACCTATACCTGAACAAGCCAAAGACGATCATGAATTCAAGAGCCTACAGAATAGAAAAAAGCCTCATCTTCTCACTTGAGGCTGTTAATATAGAGGTGAATTCAGGGATAAAATTCGGGAACGCGCTAGAGAATGTCGCAGACAGGGATTACGGAGAATTCTCAAAAGAGATGAGAAGAGTCATGGATGAGACGAGAAAGATAGGGCTTAAGGAGGCGCTTGAAGCGTCAGCCAAACGAAATCCTAGCAAGATGTACAGAAGAGCCCTTTGGATGATAACAAACAGCCTGGAGACCGGCGCCGAAATAAGTGAGAACCTAAAGTCAGTGATACAGGACCTAAAACACAAACAGGAGATAGAAGCCCAAAGATACGGTAACAGCATAGCAAAACAGATGATGTTCTACTCGATGGGGGCCATAGTCCTGCCAGCGCTCGCTTTTGTCATACTCCAGTCACTCACCACCCTAGGTCTTTCAGCAAAACTAAACAGTGCAATATTCTACTACATCATACTGATCGTATCTGTCACAGTACAGATCATTTTTTTATACATCATAAAATTCAAAAAACCCACCCTCCTCAGGATGTCACTAAATCACAAAAACGAGAAGATAACAATGAAAAAACATATAGAGTCCCTGATATCCTACTCCGGATCTGAGATGGGTTGGCAAACATGGATTTCAACAAGAATAATATATTCGCTTTTAATGGGGGTGTTGGTGTCGATACCGCTAAGCAGACTAAGCGGCATAGATGCGTTAGTGATTGCGGTATCAGTCAGCGTATTTGCATTCATAACATTCTACACCTGGCTGGGGTACAAGGCAGACACCCGGGGGATGGCTGCGGCTGAATACCTGCCAGACGCCCTTAGGATGATGAGCTCCAACATACAGGCGGGCATGACAATAGATGAAGCGCTGTTTATGTCTGCAAGACCTGAGTTCGGGGTGTTATGTGAGGAGATAAGAAAGCTAAGCACAGACATGATTAAGAATTTCAGCTTTGAACAGGCGCTTGAAAAGCTTAAGACAAGGATAAAATCAGACTACCTTGAGATGTCAATCAACTTAATCAGCCACGGGATAAAGGCTGGAAGCGGTGTCGCAGACTCTCTAAAGCAGGTGGCTAAAGTCCTACAAGATAGGGAATACATAAAACAGAACATACAAACCCAGATGTATCAGGTGATGGTTTCGGTGGCGCTTCTGATAGTTTTGATATGCCCTATACTTTATAGCGCAAGCATAACTTCTGGGACAATAATGAGACACCTCATGAATAAACTCACTGATGAGATTCCGCAAAAGGTTGTTGAGGGGGGGTTTATCAAGATGGGACAATCAAGTAGCGGGGTTAGTCTCGAATTTATAGATAATTTTATACTCTTTAACATATTTGTGACCTCAGTTCTCGGTTCTATGATAATTGGTGAATTAGGTACTGGGAGGGTGATGGACGGGCTGAAATACACATTATTTATTGTGATTACCAGTGAATTCATATACCTTGCAGCCAAAACATTATTGATAGAGGAAGTAATAGGTGCGTTCGCATGAGTGAAAGAGTCAAAACCGGCATCAAAAAACTGGACGACATGATGAATGGGGGGCTGATAGACGGAGACATAGCTCTTGTGTCAGGTGAGCCCGGGACGGGGAAATCAACGCTGGCGACAATGTTTTTAGTGGAAGGGATGGATCACGGCGAACCAGGAGTATACATAAGCCTTGAGGAGAAGAAAGGGAAGTTCTACAACCACATGAAAAGCTTCGGCTGGGACCTTGAAAAATATGAAAAAGAGAAGAAACTACACTTCGAAGTATTAAGAGGGGAGGACCTGAAAAAACACGTCGAAAACGGCTCACAAATGTTCGACTCAATAATCGATAAAATGAAGGCTAAACGAGTCGTCATAGACTCAATATCAGCATATGCACACATCTTCCCCACAGAGATGGAAAGAAGAAACAGGATAAGGGACTTGTTTGACACAATAGAACGATGGAATGTCACATGCCTTATGACAGGTGAGGCAGAACAGCCCGAAAGAGACTACGGAGTAGACTACATGGTCGACGCCACAATAAACATGCGAAACCTCCTCAACGAAAAGGGTAAAAGAGACCGCTACATCGAGATAGTCAAGATGCGCGGAACCAAACACATGAACGGCAGCCAATACATGCAGCTAACAGACCGGGGAGTTGAGATAAAAGGTTCAGGCTAGTTCCAACCCCTGTATTTTTCGATGACCTTAGCGTACTTGTTGAACGCCGCGCTCAAATCATTTGAAGTCTCCTTATCAGCGTTCACATCCGGGTGAACCACCTTCTGCCTCAGCTTGTACTTCTTTTTATACTCCTCTTTCGTGCAGTCAGAATCAAGTCCAAAGAACTCAAACGCCACAAGAATGTGAGGCGGGACAGAATTCTGGCTGCTTTGATAATTTTGCTGATGAGCCTGCTCCCTCTGATACTGCTGACGCTGTTGATAATGATATTGCTGGTTCTGCTGGTAATTATATTGTTTTTTCTCGGTTCGGGGCGACCAGCCGGTAAGCCACACAATAAACCTCCAAAATTCACCCAGGATAATGATGAGGTGCTCGTAGATGTAGACTATGATTATTGGAAGAAGGAAGACAATCCACCCACCAGATGTGAAGAGCTCAAACACAAGAGTGTAGGAGAATAGGACCAGGAAAACAGACCTGCCAGGCAGTATGCCATCCGGGAACTGATTTAATAGTGTCTCTGTATCAGAGGAGGGTATTAATTTAACCTTAAGAGATTCGGGAACAGTAGCTGCATAAATGGGCACGACGACATTAGAAAGCCACACTATGAAGAGTATGAAGATTATGGCGGAGTAGATTATCCTCCATTTGAAGTTGAGCCGGGAATAAATGAAGGAAAATATTATGGGGATGAAAACCACACCCAAAAAGAATAAAAATAGTATTGATATAGCTAGGAGTGCCAGGAAAAAGTTACTCCTTGATGAAAACATGAATATCATGAAAAACCCGCCTAAGAGAAGATCAAAAACCAACCGTTTGAAAATATTATTTTCAGATTTCATGATAAACTGGAAAAATGAGATGCCAAAGACGAAAAGTATAAGAAGTGCGCAAAGTTTTGCAGAGGGAATAGATGAGAGGGTAAATATAGCTAAACTCCAGGAGATATACCAGAGTGTCAGGATGTACTTAACCGTCTCCAGAGGGGTTAGTCTCCTCAGGATATTCCATCCTGATTTTTTTATGTGCATATAGCTTTTCATCTGAATATACCTATTAGTATGTAGTGCCTAACATGTATTTATGTATTAGCCTGAAAACATGTGTTTTCACTCATTTTGGTGATGGGATTATCCTTAAAATGTCAGATATCAACTCATCTGATGTGTATCCATAGTCGTTTTTGTCTGCGACAACACGTATCCTATGCCTTAGGACCGGCAAAGCCATAGCGGTAACATCCTCTGTTGTCACATAGTCCCTGCCATTGATGAAAGCCCTGGCCTTGACAGCCTTGAGAAACTGGACATTAGCTCTGGTTGAGGCACCACCACCCTCAGACACCTCATCACGTTTTCTTGTTGCCATAACTATCGAGATGATGTATTCCTTGTTTATCTCAGATATTTTGATGTTGGATAGTATCTCTTTTCGTATACCAACTATCTCCTCTGGTGCGAACACATGCTCTACCTCGACGTCGACCATATTCATATCCATTACCGTCTTCTCCTGCTTAGCATTCAGGTAATCCATCCTTGTTTTAAGCATGAACCTGTCCTTTTGTGCCTCGGGCAGTTCGTTTGTGCCGACCTGCTCTATCGGGTTCTGTGTTGCGATAACAAGGAAGGGATCAGGTAGTTGGTGGTTTTCACCTGCTAATGTCACGGACTTTTCCTCCATAGCCTGCAGGAATGCGGACTGGGTTTTTGGCTGAGCCCGGTTAATCTCATCTATTAGCAGTATGTTTGTGAAAATTGGTCCGGGCCTGAAATGCATCCCCCCGATTCTCGCCTCCATCGTAAGCTCCCCTAACACATCCTTTGGCAGAAGGTCTGGCGTGCACTGCACCCTCTTAAATGACATGTTAAGTGTCTGGGATAGGGTTTTGCTCAGCATGGTTTTGCCCATACCAGGTGAGGATTCAAGCAGTATGTGGCCGCCGGAGAAAAGGCATATTAGTATGTCGTCTATGACTTTCTCGTTTCCGATGATTTTCTTGTGTAGTTCATACCGGATTTGGCCGACTTTATCAAAGATGTCGTAGTCCATCACATAGCCACCTCCGGCGTCTTAGTCCTCCACTCCTGTAGAGTCCAGCAGACTATGTGGTTTTCATCGCATATTCTGTGGATGTTTGGGGAGTCGGTGATTATTATCGCGTCAAGGTCGAGTGCGCAGCTAATACTCTCATATGATGTTTGTGTCTCAGTCGGAGTGTATTTCACGAAGTTTCTAAATATTGGAATTCCAAGAAGTCTGTTTAGTGCATTATCGTCGACTGTTATTTCACCGTCTTTTCTAAGTTGCATTATATCAGTTCTTGTGAGGTTCATTACCTCCCTGTAGTCGAGTTTGTTTGTGTCTTTTGCAGCTATATCCTTGACTAGGTTAAGGTCCTTTAGTGTGGTTGCCTCAAGGCCTTTCTGCTCTAGCATATTAAGTGCCTCGCAGTAGATGCTGTCTGGCAGGTATATGAAGCCAACACTCTTTTGTATCTTGAGGAGGTCAGGGTAAGTTAGTGAGTTGATGAAGTCCATTTCAGCGACCATGTTAACTCCAGCCAGTATTAATGTGGGTGTTTGCTCTTGGTAGGTGGGTCGAATTACTTTCTCCTTTGTTTTGGGTTTGTCAACAATGGGTTGGGGTGTGTCGGCTTTCGGGTTTACACATATATATGGTTTGTGAACCTCCTTTTCCAGCTTATTTGAGGGTATCTGCCATACACCCGCCTCCAGCACCCTTGTTTTAGCTTGGTTTTCTCCTGAATCAACCCCCCACCCCAGCTGTCTACGACGTTTCAGCTGAGATGAAACACCATCATCTAATGCGGTTTCCTTGCGAGGAAGTGAATCCTGCGGTGTAGGGGTCTCAGTTAGGGGTATTATCACGTCTTTAGTCTGCTGCTGGTGGACTTCAGTTGATTTTATGCTTTCCAAAACCTTTTTCCTGTGGTCTTCCTGCAGGTGGTTTATTCTCTTCTCAAGGTATGATAGCCGCTCAACCAATGCCTTGTTCTCGCGCTCAACGTGAACAACACGCTTTTTCTCCAATACCATTAGGGGGGAGGGTGTTTGTTTTTTCGCGTCAGCATATTTTGAGTGAGCTACGAGATTTCTAGTATTGGATGTGATAAGCGACTTGAACGAGGACGCATCAAACCCAACTTTTGGCATTAACTCCTCTGACGCCTCAGCCTCAACCTCCTTAAGGTATTGTTTTCTTTTTAGTATCTTTCGGTTGGCGTAGTATGCAAGGTTGATTGTGAAGGCGACAACACCCAGTAGTAGTCCGTAGTTGACAAATTGTTTCTCGCCTGCTTCGAGCATATTGTATTGCTGAAGTGTTGCGGCGATGGCTTCATCAACTGGTTTCATCTGCTAAATCCTCCTTTATGAGTTTGTTGATTTCCCTTCTGACCTCATGTGTCATTATCGGCTCAAAATTTCTTGTCAAAAACGCGTCATATATGGATTTGTTAAGGGCTACGAATATGACCTCGTTTTCGTGTTCGTTCTTCTGTCTCATAAGCTTTTTTAGTTTCTCCGTGTTTTCCTCATCGTCCAGGTCGAGGTCCTGCTCGTCAAGCAGCTCGACATACACGTACTTTTTAGATTTTGGGAGTAGGAAGGTTATGTCCGCGAACTTTTTGTCGTGGATTTTAAGCATGAACTCTTCAGAGCGTATGCCCTCCTTTTCCCGCAGGGATTCTAGGTACTTGTAGACTAGAGTCCTTCTTAGATAGTGTATTTTGTTCTCGTTTTCCGGCGCCCTAACATAAAATAGTGTCTGCCGTTTGTCGCTAAGTCCTGAATCCGACATCAGCTTGAACCCTTCTTTTTCTAAACGATTAACTTCCTCAATAGAGAGTACCTCACTTGGCAGTACCCTGTCGCGCATCTTGTCCCAGCCTAATGTTAGCTCTGAGTCGGGCCGGTATTCTTCGGTCTGCAGCTCCTCGGGGGTTGTGGACATTAGTTTTACGTCTCGTTCTGAGGCTGCGACAAATAGGGGTAGTTTCACGCCAGATGTCATCATGAGGCAGTTTCCGGGGGATGCTGTCCTGAGATAGTCCATGTGGGCTTTGTTTAGTGCGAATTTGTCAACTACAAGGTTTAGTGCGTTGGCTTCTTGGCGGAATATGAATTTGGTGTCTGTGTTGTTCAACACCACGTGGCCCCTTGGCAGTCCGTCAGATCCTTTGGCGAGGAAGTCTTCAACGTTTTGGTCTATCATCAGCACGCTTAGGTTGTGGTGTCTTCCGACTCTGACAAGCCACTGTAGGTAGTCGTCTGAGTTGGTTGAGAATACGCTCCATGCCTCGTCTAGTATTATTTGCTTTCTCTTTTTGGATTCTTGGCCGATTATGTGGTTGACTATGTGGTCGAATATTATGAAAAGCAGCAGCGCCCTTTGTGAGTCGCTTGTTTTGGAGTTGCGTAGGTTGAAGCATACTATGTTTTTGCCTTTGATGTTGACTGATGTCTGCTGGTTCAAAAACCTCATGTCACCGTAGACGAAGGGGGTTATGTAGGTTAGTAAGGCCTCTGCGACCGTCCTTTTGAAGTCGTCTTTTTTGTTTGAGGACTTTTCAGATAGGTTTTTGAGGGCGTTGTAGATGCCTGAGAAAGTTGGGGGGGTTTTGCTCCAGCTGCTTGGGTCTGTCGCATATATTCCCTCTTTGTTGTAGGCGTTGTCCACCATCTTGTCGATGATACCTATTGAGGCACCAGACAGACTTTCAAGGCTTCCCCTGACTATGTTGAAGAATGCTTTTATGGAGGATTTTCTCTGGTCGTATGTGCTGTGTGTGAGGTCAAACAGGTTTATGACATTGTCTGATGATGAGTCAAAGTTTATGACTGTGCCACCCATCTCCTCAACGACTTTTACGTACTCGCCCATTGGGTCTATCAGGTATATGTCGACGTCTTCCATGGCCTGGGACATGAAGTATTTTTTGACAAAAAATGATTTCCCAGACCCTGATGAGCCAAGCACAAGTATGTGGGGGTTGGGTTGGCGGAAATTGTCTATTATGACTGGTATCCTGTTTAGTTGGTTGTATCCAACGACTATCGCCCCTTCTCTTCCCTCCTCGAAAGAGCTTAGTATGAATGGGTAGGTGTCTCTTACCGCGCTTCCTGGCATGAGTTTATCCCTTCTTTCACCGAGTTTGTCATTTGCTATGGGATAACAGGATATTATTGCGTCGCTCATCTCATAGTTCGCTACCTTGACCTGCGCGTTCATACCCTCAAGTATGCTTTTGACCCTTAGGCAGGCGACGTCAAGTGATTTTTTGTCGTAGGCTTTCACATTGAAGTACATCGCAACGTCAAAACATTTCTCCTGATCGTTTGCGACCCTCTGCATGACTTCCCGGACCTTCTCAAGGGTGTTTTTATCCTCTTCTTTGACGATAAGGCCTTCCCTCTGCTTTATGGTCACGTCAGTTTCAAGCTTTCGTATTTCACTTTCGAGATAGCTTATCGCAACATTCTGCTGTAGCGGATGTATGTGGAATACAAGGTCAAAATCTATTGGCAGACTTATCAGGTGAGTTAACCAACCAGGTTGAACAATAGTTGGGAAACGGACAGTGAAAAGGATTCGGTGCATCTTCTCAATCTCTACACTATCCCGTGTTATGTCAATTGATGAGGGCATCAACTGTTCCTTGATGAAGGTTTTCCTGTCCAAATCCTCCATCTTTTTCTGCTCTCCATCAGGGTTGAATATTGGGCGGTACTCGTAGTCTCTCAGAAGGTATAATGCAGTGGCTGGGTCGATGTTCTTGTAGTGTTCGTCAATGAATTTCTCAGCCCTATCTAAAGCCTCTAGGTTGTAGTGGATTGAAAATGGAGACCACGTCTCACCCCCTAACTTGAAGTGTGGATTGTAGAAGTTGGCATAAAACTTTATTAGATTGTCAGTCTCAAGACGGCCGCATGTAATGCCTGAGGACTTCAGAGACGCCATCAGATTCTGAGTCTGTATGTCCAAGTCAGTAAGGGATTTTTTCTTGTTAGCCCCTAAGATTCGGGTAACAACTATGTAGTAGTCTCTGTCTGTCACAGACTTTGATGATACCATAGCACGCATGTGATCGGAGAAATCCTGGAAATACGCCATCTTCTCGGGCTTGCCTGAGATGGTGATTTTCTCCTTAAGTCTTCTGAGGAAACCTTCAACATCAACTTCTGTGGAGCTCATTATTATCTGGATGCTTGTGGAAAGCTCATTCAAGAACCTGCCATAACCGACTAAAACACGCTCAATCTCATCCTCACTTAAAGCAAACAAGTCCTTGGGAACAACCTTGATGACACTCAATATCTTCCCATCAAAGGTGTAGACTGTATCGTCTGTTATATCATTAACCCCGATAAATTTCTGGATGTCTTTGGTCTTCCACAACAGCCGCTTCTTCGTGAAAAAATAATAATTCATCAAAAGCATAACCTTCTCATCAAGCTGGAAAAACACGATGCCTGAGATGATAACAAGATAAAACAACGCATAAGCGCCGATAAAATACGGGTTGAATTTCCGGATAATCATGAATAAACCAGGGATAAGAAAACCCAAAGCTATAAGGCTCTGACCAATACTTAAAGGGCCGAAAAACTTCTCCTTATACTGGCTCGTGGCTAAAGTCTCAACCATGCTGCACACTCTCCATAATTAACGCCCTGATATAGTCCCCCTCACTCAAACTACCATCCCTCACCCTCTTCCACAAAACACACTCAAATTCTTCAAAACCCTCAAATAAAGGGTACTCTACCCCCTCATGCACCCAAACATCACTCATTCTTCAACACCCCCAAACAACAAACTATGATAATAAACCGCCTCAGCAGCATACAAACTATCAGCCCACTCACGCGCGCTAATCTCACCATCCAACCAAAGACGAGTAACCTCACGATCAACCTCATCAAAACCTGGGAACACACTACCCTCATACACGTCAGTCTCAAAATCAAAATCAAACTCACGCAAACGAACACTCCGAACAAAACCAGTATAAGCCAAAACACCAACATCACTCATTTCTTCCCACCCCCAACAAGACTCTTCTTACGAAGATAATC
>CAYXON010000027.1:0-9438 GCA_964467145.1 uncultured archaeon
CTGGACAATGGACGAGACACTGGAGCCATTATAATGGGCGCCACAGTCAAACTCACAACAGAAGACAATACCTTGCTCCAAACATGCACCACTGACAAGAACGGAGGATGCGCACTAACTAAACCCGGCGACGGAACATACACAATAACAGCCGAGAAAAACAACTACCGACCACACACCATAACAATAACGAACGGACAACCAACAACCACAACAACGCAAAAGACAACAACTACTCAGCTAACCACATCAACCACCCAGAAACCCACAACCACAACAACCCTGCAGCAGACTACCACAGTCACCTCAACCACCCAAAAACCAGCAACCACATCGACTCAGAAACAGACTACCACAACACAAACAACAACCACCCAAAAGAAAACCACAACAACTACTCAACCCCAAAAACCCTGCACAATACTCGGCATAAACACACTAGATTTACTAGGCTTCTGCCTACACTAAACCCAAAAAAAACACGTTATAGTAGGGTATTTATTGATGTCGTCAAATTCATTTTTATGAGAAAAACACTGCTAGCGACGACCCTCCTTATTTTCATGCTATCCTATCCAACATCAGCGTTCTCGTTCCCAGAATATGTCCCAGGAGCTGACCTCATCGCATTTGAAGGCGACTCAGATAGTGTGAAGTATGCGAGCCCTGACACGAGGATTGTCGCCATATTCGCAAGGCAAGAGATAACAAGCCAGAGGTGGGCGGAGATAGAGCAGGAGTACCTGGATTCCGGCATCTTACCCATACAATCATCGGGGTTTAATGTCTACTACGTCTGCGAGCTGGAAGACAACGACGAACGCTGCTTCTCAGACCTCTACACAGGCGGGTACTACTACACAGTCGACATCAGCATACTAGACCCAGAACCGACTGAAACGATGGATGTGACCGAGCAGATAATCGCGGAAGCCAATAATCCAACAACACAGACCACAACGCCGACGCCTGTGACATACAAGACGACCACGACAACACAACCCAATGAACCAGACAACCCAGTATGCTGCTTACCCGGGTTTCTCGCGATAATATCAGCCGCTGCAGCACTACTGCCGAGATAAAAGGTTTGACAATTAATCCCGACATTTAAAACCATATTTTCTAAATGATACTCCATGGAACTTGACGAGTGCATAAGAGGCAGAAGAAGCGTCAGACAATACACTGAAGAGCCGGTGAGCAAGAAAGACATAGAGACAGTATTGGAGGCTGGAGTCTGGGCACCAACAGGCATGGGTAGGCAGCCTTGGAGGTTCATAGTCATAGAAGACAAAAAAACAATCAAATTCGTATCGGACGAGACTAAAAAAATCATCAAGGAGATTATGCCCGCCATTGGCAAACAATTTGATGTTGCTGAAGACATAATCTGCTATAATGCGCCAGTACTCATCCTTTTGTGCGCTGAAAAAGACACGCAGTGGGGGCAAGTAAGCCTCCTAGACAGCGTCTTGGCAGCACAGAACATGTTTTTGAAAGCGTATGAGCTGGGGCTCGGCACATGCTATATGGGGTTCATAGCGTTTCTAAACAAAAAACCTGAGATACTGCAGAAGGCGGGGATACCGCAGGGGTATGAGCTGACGGTGCCCCTAATACTCGGACACCCGAAAAACAAACAAAAACCAGGAAACCGCAAAAAGCCGCAGGTACTGAAGTGGATGAAATAAGTGGTTAAAGAGCGTCATGGCCGGATTTTAAGCTTGCCCTGCCTGATTATTAACTGTGACCCTAGTCGAGGACAAGAGAGCTCTCGCAAGAGAATACGAGATTGCTTTGAAGAATCTGGGAGCATCAGGTAAGCTGCCTTCCGCAAAGGAGCTCGCCAGGGAAGTCTCAGAACTTGGCGTGGACCAGCATAAGCTAAAGGAACTGATACGGACAGACTGCGAGCTCGTCGGCAGAGTCAAACAATCGACTAATGCAATAGAGGGTAGAGAGACAGAAAGCGAATACTACGAGTACACGCTTTCATACACAGGCAAACCAGCCCGATTAAGTTATGTGAGACCTGACGGAACCACTACAAAGGTGAATCTCGGAGAGTTTCATCTGGCCGAGTTCAGGGTGAAACACACTAACTACTTTCCGAACGCACTCGTGGATGAGCTGCTTCGGATGCACGCCCAGGGCGCGGGACAGCATCAACTATACGAGCACATGACACGATTCTACGCAGATAGAGGATACGCGCTGCCAGACTTCGAACATGTCAAGGAAACACAAACCACTGTCAAGACGGGAGGCAGAAGAGGTGACGGCTCAGAGATAAGATGGGAGGACCCAGGATTCCGCAACCAAAATCTTTTTCTCATTTGGATGAGCGCCCACGAATGCACGAGGGGCATAAACCTTTCCACGAGGATAATAAAGACAATCATGGGCACTAGCATAAGCCAAGGCTGCAAGTATGCAATAGTCTACACAAGGATGGCGGAGTTCGCAGAAAAAACAGGCAAACAAGAGACAGCAACGCCGGAGGAGGCCAGACAATACTTTGAGGACGTGAGAAAAAGCGGCTGGGGCGACTGGAGCATCAGATTCCACGTCAACGCAGGAGCCAAAATGCTGTTCGCACTGCCGCAAGTAGCAACAGACGCCGAAAGCCGCGGAGCCGGAGCACTAGGCATCTACGACCTGGAAGAGCTCAGAAAAACAGTAACCCAACAAGACAGACTAAAGACAAAACACAAATGGTGAATGAACCACTAAGTTTGGGGGAAAACTTAAAAATTCTTGGCTGCCTGTCGTAGCACCCACAGTTTATATTTAAGGCAAATGCTTAATCTATACTCCAAATCATTAGAAAAAACAAAATGGCTTTGATGGATTTGCTGGCTAACTGGAAAATCCTATTTTCCGTGTTCCCAGGACTAGTGCTATTCCTTTACGGGATTGAGCATTTTAGTGTTGAGATTCAGAGAGTGGCGGGTGAACGGTTCAGATCCCTTTTAGGCAAGCTCTCAAACAACAGGTTTACGGGGGCTATGCTCGGCACCCTGGTTACTGCAGTAATACAGTCAAGCACCGCGACAACAGTCATAGTAGTCGGCCTGGTTAATGCAGGTACAATATCCTTCGCCCAGAGCCTTGGCATAATATTCGGCGCAAACATCGGGACTACAGTCACAGCACAACTTGTCGCCTTCAAACTGACTGCCTTTGCGCCAGCGTTCATAGTGCTCGGATTCATCGTCGGAATCGCAGGAGGCAAATACAAGTTCACGGGAAAGCCAATCTTCTACTTCGGGCTGGTGTTTTTCAGCCTAAACCTGATTTCAGACTCCATAATCCCGATAAAAAACGACCCATCACTAGCCTCTTTCTTCGCAAGCCTGTCAAGTTTGCCGCTTGCCATTTTCGTAGGATTCATATTCACAGTCATTGTCCAATCAAGCTCCGTAACCTCGGGAATACTCGTGCTGCTGGCAGACAGCGGAATGATAACACTTAATGAGGGAATACCCCTCCTGTTAGGCGCCGCAATAGGAACAACAACAACTGCGATTCTAGCCTCCTTTAGGATGAGTCTACACGCAAAAAGAGCCGCCACAGCCCACGTCCTATTCAACCTGTTCGGTGTGATACTGCTGCTGCCGTTCGTAACACCGTTCGCCTCATTGATTGAGGGACTGGGCGGCGGCCCAGGCCAACAACTCGCAAACGCGCTCACAGTATTCAGACTGCTCTTCGCAGTAATATTTCTCATACTGCTCAAACCCTTCAAGAGCCTGGTAGAGCGCATAGTGACAGGGGATGAGGATGAGATACTGTTTAAGACAAAGTATTTAGCTGACAAACTTCCAGAGGACACCAACGAGTCGCTGACAATCATAGAAAAAGAGCTGCAGCACCTTATCGACATCACAAAAAACCTGTTCACGGAATCTCTTGACGTGCTAAAGCAGAAAAAAAGCGTTAACTACCAGAGGGTCGTCAAACTAGAGTCCCTAAACGACTTCCTAAACGGGCGGATTGAGACTGCCATACTTGAGCTTTCAAAACGCAAACTCAACGAACAAGACGCTAGAAGGACTATACTGCTTGTGAGGATGTCAAACGCCATAGAACAATTAGGCGACACCGCAAGAGCCTTCAGCTCGACGATAAACAACATGAGCGAAACAAGAACCGCACTTTCCAAGGAAGTAGAAAAAAACCTTGTTGAAGTCCATAACGTCTTCCAAAAAAACCTGATAGTCCTAGCAAGAGACATCAGGGAGGTCACATGCGATGAGATAGACGAGATGAAAAACAACGATCGCGAACTCAGAGAACTGGTAAATGAAGGCTACAGCACCCACCTGAAGCGCATACAAAAAACCAATGAAAACAGTGCATTCATCAACCTAGTATCCACCCTAGAGGTCGCAAACACCAAAGTACGAGACCTGCGCAAACTCTCCGAACTATACATGAAACTAGTAATAAAGTAACGCATCAGATACGAAGTCTTACATTTTAGTTTTCAGTAGATTGCCTGCAATAGGTATTATGTTCCAGCAAGTATGAATATTATTGCCGCAGTTTTTCTTGTCCATTTCTCGATTTGCTGCATTTTTCCGATGTAGTGCCCTAGTTGGGTCAGGCTTTGTGAAAGGATTATGGATGCGAGTATCACAGGCAATCCGGTTGCGATAGCGAATGCTGAGGGGATGATTATTCCATCGTGGGCTTTCATTGCAAGGGGTATAGCCGCTGCAGGCAGATTATTCAGATAAAAAACTGGTTGAACCACTTAATAACGAAGCTTACCTCAGTTATTATATTAGTGGGTGGATTAGATAATTCTTTGATAATCTGCTTATTTTATACGGATACCTGTAACACATCTTCTTTTTAGAGAACAGGAGATAGTTGCGTAAACGCAGGTAAGATAAATAGGATACCAAATAGATAGGTGAAAAAACTGGTTGAACAATCATAAAAATAAATAGATTAAGAGATGGATAAACTCAAAAGGGATAAACTCGAAAAAGAAAAGAAGCAGAAGAAACATCAGATAGATATGCAGGAGAGGATTGAGTCCGGATCCTGTAGGTTAGACTGGAAGGATTGGAGATGGCAGATTAAACATCGCATAACAGATATCAACACGGTTGAAAAACTCCTCAACATCAGATTTAAAGCAACTGAAAGAAAACAGATATTAAAAACAATAAAGAAATTCCCAATATCCATAACCCCCTATTATTTGTCCCTGATTAATGCCAAGAAATTCAGGACAGACCCAATATTCAGACAAGCAGTGCCTAACCCGAGTGAGCTGATTGTGGTAGAGCACGAGTCATCAGACCCATTGTCAGAGGATAAAGACAGCCCAGTGCCAGGCATAACCCACAGATACCCGGACAGGGTCCTATTTCTGATAAGCAACACCTGCTCCATGTATTGCAGACATTGCACGAGAAAAAGAAAGGTCGGAGACGTTGATTCAATACCCTCAAAAGAGCAGATACTCGAGGGGATAGAGTATATTAAGAGAAGTCCTCAGGTGAGGGATGTTCTGCTTTCAGGTGGAGATCCCCTCATGTTAAGTGACGAGTACCTAGACTGGATACTCACAGAGTTAAGGAAGATAGAACATGTGGAGATTATACGCATTGGTACGAGGATGCCTGTTGTTTTACCGTTTAGGATAACAGATGAGTTGGTTGAGATGCTTAGAAAACACCACCCCCTCTATATTAACACTCACTTCAACCACCCGCGTGAGTTGACGAAATCATCAAAGAATGCACTGATAAAACTTGCAGACGCGGGAATACCTCTTGGAAACCAGACTGTTTTACTCTCTGGAGTCAATGATTGTCCGAGGATTATGAAAACGCTTTTCCAGAAACTTGTGAAAAACAGGGTGAAACCATACTACTTATTCCAATGCGACCTTTCAGAGGGTCTTGCACATTTCAGAACGCCAATAAGCAAAGGCATTGAGATAATGGAGAACCTAATAGGTCACACAAGCGGTCTAGCAGTCCCAAGATACGTTGTTGACGCGCCAGGAGGCGCTGGGAAAATCCCGCTTATGCCGAAGTATTTGATATCGTGGGGGACACACAAGGCAATTCTTAGAAATTATGAGGGAGTGATCACAAGCTATAAAGAACCAGACAGTTACCCCCAAACATTTTGTAAAAGAAATTGCAAAGAATGTAAAATTAGCCTAAAACTTAATGAGGCTTCAGAAATAAAGTCATCAGGGATAGCTAAATTACTTTCATATGGCGAGAAAAAAACATCTCTCATCCCTAGAAGCAACTCAAGATTAAATAAACGATAAAAATAAAAAACATTAGAGGTAAATGATGAACATAGGAGTCATAAATGAGATTGAGTCGGGGGAGGGGGGAGTCACATTAATGCCTGATGACGTCGGCAAATTAGTTCAGGCAGGCCACACAGTATATGTGGAGAAGGGAGCAGGTGAGGGAATACACATAAGCCCGCAGAAGTACATTCAGGCAGGCGCTAAAATTGTTGACAGAACCACACTCATTAAGAACTCAAGATTAATATTGCAGATTAAACCACCCGCAACAGAGCATTTCAGGGATTTCCAGAAAAAGATTTACTTAAGCATGATTCACCCACCAGGATACCCAGACAGGGTGCAGGCCATAAAAGACAACAACATAGAATGCATAGCATTGGAGGGCCTCCAAGACAGCAGGGGTACACGGTTGGTTGAATGCATTGAAATGTGTGGTTGGGCTGTCCTTTACGCGCTTCAATTCATTAAGAAAATCCCCACTGACGTGGACGCACTTGTGTTGGGTTATGGTGCAGTAGGGTCAGAAGCCATAAAAGTATTATCTAAGGTGGGTGTCAACTTCCAGATTGTGAGGCGGATAGATCATGGTCGGCTAAGACAGATGATGGAGGGAAAAGACCTGATAGTCAATGCAATAGATTGGCCAAGCGATAAAAGAGCTAAAAAAGAGTTTCTGGTAACTGAGGAGATGATTAATGTGCTTGCCCCAGATGCTGTTATACTGGATTTGATAGCGCATTCAGGTGGTGGGGCAATGCAGAGCTGCAGGCCAACCACATTGAAGGACCCAACCTACACATATAAGGGCAGAACCCACATATGCCTTGACCCTTTCCCGGGGCTGTATCCAGTATCAAGTTCGATAAGGTATTCAAGCCAGCTTCTCCCAATTGTGATGCTTATAGCGGAAAACAAGGGGGTTGCCGGCATAGAGGAACGGGGAGGATTGGGCAAATCAATTCACAACGCATTGATTGTCTGATATCTTCAATAGAAATATTGAGTTCTTTGTCTGAAGGCCTGACCCATATACTGTTGACGAATTACTGTGATGGCTTTCAGCCACTTTGACGAACCCTAGCTTCTCATGAAAACGTGTCGATGGAGTATTCAGTAACCCAATTGCTTTCCCACCAACATATAATTCATCAACAACATGTGCGAGAATATATTCTGTCCCTTTAGCTTTTTCTAAGCGGATGTATTCGGCAAACAATGTAGCTCCGACCCCCATCCCGCCAAAACCCGGTTTGACTGCAATCTTGTCTGAACTAGCCACATTAGATAAATCCCTTATATCCGATACTCCGAAAGCCTTCAACTTGGGGAGGTTATCGAGTTTAGCCCCCTCTTGCTCGAATATACTTAAGTATTCACGCTGAGTAATCCCGCAGATATAGCCCAGTATCTCATCACCTGCAACATACACGAGCAACCGCCCCTGACGGGCTGCAGTTAGCAGATCTTTTTTAAGTTCTGGCTTTGTTGAGTATTGCGTGATTAGAAACCCGGATTTGTTCATCTGCTCGACGTCTTTGGTCAACTCAACCATGCAACTCAGCCCATACACTGCATCAACGTCTTCTGCAGTCGCGCACCTGACAAACCCCACATCCATTATAGAGAATATATTACGCCCACTTATTTTAAACAATAACCGCCGTTATTCAGGTGCTTTATAGTTTAGCATGTGTATGCGCCGATACGTTTGCCTGCTAAGCTTACTGTTTTGTAGTATGTTGCTGATTGGGTCCAGCAAGCTGATGTTTTTAGTCTTGCACTGGCGATGCACGTGTACTTGAAGGGGTCCCACCCGCTTTTTTTGTCGCACTCATTCATCATGTCGTCAAACATTTGGTTGCAAGCATCGTCCATAGTCTGCCTGAACTGTGTGTCGCAGTAAGCTTGGGTGTTGCCTGCTGTCTTGCACTCGGAGTAGCATTTGTCGTGATAGTAGCAGGCGTGGTTGAAGTCTGCATTCCCTAGGAGGGAGCCGCAAGGTACGCTGAACTTACCTTCTGGCCCGCAGTATTTCTTGCCGGCATCGTATGGAGGAAATGTCGTTGTGGTCGTTATGTTCTCTTGCGAGGTGACTTTGCCTTCCTTCAGGCAGAACTCCGTGAGTGGATATCTTAACTGCTCACAATCTCCCCCAGAGATGTCTTTGATATACATCTCACATACACGTAGATTTGCTTGGAATAGATTGCATTCTATCTCTTTTGGTATGGTCCCGCAGTTTTCGTTTCGCTGTTTGCACCAATTAGAGTATTGTATTTGCTGTTGTGGAGTAAGCTTCACGTTATTGGGCCACGGTCGCTCTTTGGGTTTCAGAACATATGGGCCATAAGTCAGATTAGACTCTCCCCCATATGTTCGGTTGTTAATTGAGGTTTTGGTGTTTATTTTTACCAAAAGCTCCCAGGTGGTTGTTTCCGTTGGCTCACTGCATTTACTAAATATGTAGACGCCGCCAGAACATTTTCCCCCAATCTCCTCTAACGTTTTTGTCTCGCTGATGGAGAAACCCTCCAGACTAGAGGATGTTTTTAGGATAGGGTCGACTCCCCCTCCACCAGTATGCCTGACTCTAACCTCCAAACAATATAGATTATAGCTACCACACCAGTGTCCAGGGCTGAGGTCACAGTACGGTTCAACAAAGGAAACATCAAGTACATCAGCCTCAGGAACACAAGCTCCATCCACTATTTCAGCTTTCCCTGCAGGAGTTAAAGCCAACAACACAACAAAAAAAAACAAAACCCTTTTTACCATCCAATTATACCATATAAACGGAGACACTATAAATAACTCCGTCCTAGAGGGTGGTGTACCTCCAGAGTTAAGTGAATGTTGTTACCTAGTTATGTGATTGTTTTTCATGGCTCTTGGATATAAACTCAAACACCAAATTCCTTGTGTGCCTACTGATTTTGATAACAGCTTGTATTAGCTAATACACAGTGTTATCAAACTAGGGATTTTCAGGTAATTGACAATTTTTCTTTCTTTTTTCAGCCCATGCGTGAAGCTTGTTTTTCAGTTCTCCAGGCAGGACTACTGAGAGTGTTAATATAACCGGCATTAATGCATCACCTATTCCTCCGCATACTCCCCCGCAGAAAATGCACATAGTA
>CAYXON010000028.1:0-9415 GCA_964467145.1 uncultured archaeon
CATCATCTTTGATTTGGCTTTTCCGGATGAGAGTATATCCTCTGCAAGCTTTCTGCCTTCACCGGCTCTAACCTTTCCTGCGAGCTCTAACACCGCCGCAGCCAAGTCTATGCTCTTGTTCGTTAGGTCCATAGGGCCCTTGCCCTCAAGGCAAAGCAGTATGTCGCGGGCCTCAAGTGCGGGGCCTATCCCCCTGCCTATGGGGGCTGAGCCATCAGATACTAGGCATTTAGTCTTTATGTTGAGGCGTTCGCCGACTTGTATGAATTTCCTCGCCAACTCATGGGCTTTGCCCATGTCCTCGATTTTCGCGCCTTTACCCACAGGTATGTCGATTATTAGGTAGTCTGAGCCGACGCTCTTTTTCTTGGCCATGACGGATGCGAGAACCTGACCCTCAGGGTCTATCGACAGCGGGTACTCAACCCGTATTATCTTGTCGTCTGCGGGGGCGAGATTGACTGCGCCACCCCATACTATGCAGCCGCCTGTTTTTTTCACTATCCGCTTGAGCTCTTCTATGTTGAAGTTCACCTTAGCAAGGACCTCCATCGTGTCCGCAGTACCGGCTGGGGATGTTATGGCGCGTGAGCTGGTCTTTGGCATTATCATGCCTGCAGCACATATTATCGGCACAACTAGCATGGTCGTGCGGTTTCCAGCCACACCACCTATGCAGTGTTTGTCGACTACGTCGTCGCCGAAGTCTATCTGGTCGCCTGTGTCGACTATGGCTTGGGTGAGGGCGACTATCTCGTCCATGTCGTAGCCGTTTATGTGGGCTGCAACCATGAATGCAGTCAACTCTATGTCTGATAAGTTGTTTTTGACTATGTCATAGACTATATTGTGTATTTCGTGGCCGTGCAGGTGCTTGCCATCAAGCTTCTTTTTTATGAACTCTACGGACTTCGGGCGTGACGCAGGCATTATGCCTACTGTGTCCCCGTGTTTCAGAGATAATGTGTCCGTCACATCCTTGAACACCGCTATCTCCCCTGATTTGACAAGAGATGTTGTCGCATCTATTATCGCGGTCGCTGAGGTGTTATGATCCTTGTGTATGGTTATCCTGTCGCTGATGTGGACTCCAAGATCTTTCATGTCCTCCTCATTTAGTACGACAATTGGTTTGCCAGTCTCTATCTCGAAAAGTTTTACTGTTAAGTTCATCTTATTAGGAAAGAATTGACCGGACGGCAATAAATACGATATTAGCCTTGTCTGAGTTCCCGGTACTTCAGCTCAAGTCCCTGCTCGTCTATTACCTTCTCGATTATCCCAGAAACCCGTATCCTGCGGGTGAGATAATCAGCTATGCGAACTGGGTATAACTGCGGGTGAAGGAGGTCGTCCTCCAAAAGCCAGATTCCCACCAGGTTTCGCAGGTCATCCTCAAAGTCAGGGTAGTTGAACTCCCATCTCACTGTGAGCGGAGGGCTAACAGGTAAGGGATCGTGGGGGAGCTTTTTGCCAGGGAGTTTCAGGTAGCAGATGTTCACGCCATCTCGCGACTGTGAGACATACTCACAGGGGTCGAGTGCAATCTCAAAAAGTAGCAGGTTTGTGAAGTTAAAGCCAAGACGCCTGGATATGTCTGTGGCGTGGCTGTCCTCAACTAATCCAACGACTTTACCCGAACCCATAAGTTTTTTGAACTCGGACGCAGCCCCAGAATACTCAGGATATTGCCCTGGATTTTCCGAGAGGTTTTTGTAGTTGGTGTACAGGCTTCCATCAACTATTGTCAAATCCTGTGACACCCCCTCACTGGCGAGCTCAGCAGATGCTTTGTTGAGTGAGCTGAACTCGAACTTCACCCTTGCGCAGTTCGCCCGCAAATCAACGTCCTCGTAGGGTATTATCTCGCCCATTCCGACATAGTTCGACTGCATGAGGTTCCCATAGGGTATGCTACTGTGCCCCACCAACTCGTCAGGATGTTTTTCGCCGTCGAATTCGGCATAGACTGCAACCGCGTGGGCAGCCCATAATACTGTGTATCTGAGCTCCCTTACCGCGTTTGAGCAGTCAGCTGTTAGAATCCTCAACGGCTTTGTCTGGGGACGGATGCTGTTTATGACGTGTCCTGATGATTTTACCTTGTCGCGTACAGTTTTTCTGTCTACTTCCTCGTGTTGTGCGAGCTTGAATTGCTCTAGTAGGGAGTCAACTGGGTCTTTTTTTAGCCTGAAGTCTGAGTCGAGCGAGTGCATGTGTATTCAGAATTTAAACTCCTTCAGTTCACTGTATAGCATGTGCTGCTGCTGCTCGGTAACGGTTGAGGGGTCCAGTGTCAGAAGGAACCTGCACTTGTTTTGGGCTATGACGTCATCAAGCCCCTGTATCATCCTAAGTATTTCTTCAAAGCTGTTGTAGGATATTAGGTATTCAATCCCGTTTAGAAGGATGATGGTGTCCTCCCCCTTTACTATGAACTCCTTTATCATGTGGCTTAGCTCTGTCAAGTCCGCAGGGTGTATGCTTTCAGGTATTGATTTCTCTTTTGTAAGCCAGATTATCGGGGTCTTCACAAGATTGTATTTGTCCCGTATCTTCTGCGGGAACGTCCTTGTTATGCAAAGGCCCATGATACCGTGTGTGACCGCGTCCGCGAACACATCAAATCCAGAGGGTAATAATTCTCCGGCTTCCTTTACAATGTAGCTTGTGCCTGGGCCGAGCTCATACATCGCCTTTGTGCCAGTTGATTTCTCAATAACGTGGTCTATTACAAATAAGAATTTCATATCCCCCTGAGACCTTATCGACTCATAAAGGCGGTATGTTCCAATGGATATTGACAAGGCTATCACAAGCTGTGTTACAGACCCTATAAAAGAAAGTATGGACGGGGATATCACAAACTTGACGTCTCCCCAAAATAGCCTGCCGCTAAGAAGAGACAACAAGAGGTTTACTAGGTTTAGTACAAGGATTATGAGAACTGATAAGAATATCCAAAGCCAGCCCTTCTGGTTCTGCTCAGAAACCCGTATACGCTTGGAGAGCCTAATCCAGTAGATTAATGCGACTACCGAGATTATAATCGTCAGAAGATTATAGTAGAACCCCAAATCCATGAATAAGGTCGTGTCGGATGTCATCTTATTTTGGCGAGTACTTGGTTAATTCAGTGCTTAATAGCTGGAATTGCTGCTCAGTGAATGATTTTATGTTGAGTGGGACGATGAGTATCGACTTGTGCTGGACTACGACGTCGTTTAGTCCGACTATTAGCCTGAATACTTCGTCGAAGCTATTGTGGAGCATCATGTATTCTATGCCGTCAAAAAGTATTACTGTCCGCTCAACCTCTGATATGAAGGTCTTCATGACCTGGCTTAACCTGACTATGTCAGACGGCGCAATAGCGTTCTCGACACGCTCAAAACTCAGCCAGAGCATCGGCGTCACGCTGAGATTGTATTTTTCCCTTACCTTATCAGGGTATTTGCGGGTTATTACAAATCCGCTTATTCCGTGCGTTACAATGTCTGAGAACAGTTCCATCGATACCTCTTTTCCTGTTGCGATGTCTTGGGGGTTTTCGATTAGCATGTAGCTACAACCTGTTTCGATGTTGAATTTCTGCTTTGTCGAACTTTCAGCCTCAAACTGCGGCTTAACAGGCGTGAACGAGAATTTAACATCACCCTCCTGCTTCATCGAGTGATACATCATGTACGCGCCTGTTGCAAGGGACAATGCCATGATTGTGCGGGTTATCGCCATCACAAAAGTCAGGGAAACATCAAATAACAGACTGTCTTCTGGCAGAAGCATGTTGTTGCCGGCAAGTATTATCACCTGTATCAAAAGATTCAAAAGAAGCACGATGAAGACGGACGCTAAAAACCAAAGCCACGCCCGGTCCTGCTTTGTGAACTGGGTAGTCCTTCTGAAAAGCTTTACCCAGTACACTACCGCAGCGACTGATATTACGATAGTGGATAGATTGGCCAGAACCTCGATGTTTTGGAATGTCATATAGAATAAATCAATCATCATCTACCACGTAAATTGATTGAATAAACAGGCATAAATAAGGTTTAAAAAAAGCGATACGTTAGCATATTTAAGGTTTGGGGGTGCAGTTTAAGACATGGTAGATGCGGTTGTTTTTGACTTTGACGGGACGCTCGTCGACTCTGTCCCAAGCATCTGGCGCGAGTACCAGAGAGTCATGGAGGTGATGAATCTTAAGGACGTCACCCACAGGGAGTTCACAAAACATGTCGGAAGGCCTTGGGAGCAGGTTCTGAGAAGCCTTTGGCCAGACATAGACGTTTTAGAGTTCACGAAAAACTACAGGTCATCTGATGAATCTCTGAAACCGTTCAAGGGAGTTGGGAAAACATTCAAGTACCTTTCTAAAAAATACAAACTCGCGATAATGACCTCAAGGGGCGAGTCATCACTTGTGAAAAACCTAAAAGACCCAGAGATTAATTTGAAGTTGTTCGATGGAGTATTCCACAGAAACAACCTCCGCTTCCACAAGCCGGACCCAAGGGCCATAACACAGGTCTGCGAAAGCCTAGGGGTAAAGCCTGAGGACACAATATACGTCGGCGACAGCATAGTCGACGCCAGATGCGCCCTTGATGCGGGCGCAGGCTTCATAGGGGTGCTTAGCGGCGGAGCGTGGGAGGAGGATATGCGGGGCGAAGGCGTAAAGGTTGTGCTGGAGTCTGTCGTGGACCTACCCAATGTCCTTTAGGAGCTTCATCATATCTACTGAGGGCATGTCTGAGCGCAGTCCTGTGTCGCAGAAGTGTGTTCTTGCGAACGCGAACCCACGGGATGTGATTTCATGTTCGAACCGTTCCATCTTCGGCGACGACGTTATCGTTTTTTTGCACATCTTATGCAGGTCATAGTAGGGTGTCGGTATCGCCTGCTCGCAAGACACAAGACCTATCAGCTTGAGAGCCTCTTTTTGGCGAGCGAACTCACCAGATGAGATGATTTCATGAAGTCCGACGCATGTTTTCTCGTCAGCGAACTGCCCAACCCAGAGTGGGCCTGCAGTCAGTAGCCTCCCACCGCAGGAACAAGAAGTCTCAAGCTCGTTGAGCTTTCTGAAAACCCGTCTCATGCAACTGAAACAATACTGCATGTACCCGAGTTGAGATTGAGTCTGCTTGTGTGCTCGGGTAATCCTCACCTGAGCCCTCATGTAGTGGCGTGTCGAATGTGAAAATATAGGGTGTATCCCAAGACCATGTCGCATAGAAGTCCTCGCAATAAAGCCCAGAAGTATCCTGAGCCCCACCTCATTGTAGCAGTCGCACTTTAGGGATTGTGAATCGTATTTTCTAATGCACGCGCTCGGATATGTCCCGCAAAGTGCGCTGGTGTCGGTCGCACACACACCCAATACGCCGTTGTGCCTTACTGAAGTCACTGCCGCGTCCGCGTACTCGACAGGCGGGCCGAACGGGTCAAGGTCGACGTAGTCAAAACGCGATGATGCTAGAATCTTGCGCGCGTCCTCTGAGCTCACAGATACTTCAACGTCGTTTAAGCTGGCGTTCTCCCGGATTAGCTCCACTGCGTGAGGGTTTAGGTCGTTGAGTGTCACAGCAACCCCAGCCTCGTTTGCGACCCGGACGCCTCTTGCGCCGCTTGCAGCCATCACGTCCAAAAAAGTCTTGGGCTTTTCAAGGATACACAATGCGACCGTGAGGTCTCGATTCAACGCCATGTGAGGGTTGTAAAACACTTCCTCACTGCTTGATACACCCCCGTCTTTAGGGCATAAAAGCCTTGTGGAACCCTCCGTAAGGGGTGCATAATCCATGACACATATTATAAACAGGCAGGTTATATAGTTCCTACAATGAAGCTGGTACTCGCACTCACAGGAGCCTCTGGCGTCATAATCGGCAGAAGGCTCGCTGAGGAGCTGAAAGACCAGGAATTACATCTTATAGTCAGCTCAGGGGCAAGAAAAGTCGCAGAACTTGAGGGCGTCGACCTTGGGGGTATTGAAAAATTCGCGACAAAAGTCTGGGACGAAGGGGATATGGGTTCTGCGCTCGCATCATCAAGCAACATCGTTGACGCCATGATTGTGGCGCCAACCAGCATGAAGACGCTTTCGGCAATTGCTTCAGGGTACTCTGACAACCTCATAACAAGGTGCGCGGAAAACGTGCTCAAGACAGGGTCAAAACTCGTTGTCGTACCGCGTGACACGCCACTTAGTCTTGCAGACATAGAGAACATGAAGTCCCTAAAGCTTGGAGGCGCGATAGTGCTGCCACCTGTGGTAGGCTACTACACGAAACCCAAGACAATAGATGATGTGACCGATTTCATAGTCGGGAAGATACTAGATGTTGTGGGGCTCAAACACAGCCTTTACCCCCGTTGGGGCTCAGAATAAAGTATATAATAGCCTAATCCAATTTGTTTTTATAATGGAAAAGAGTAACATCCTCGAGATTTTCCGCGACGCCATGAACCTTGAAAGGGACGGGGTTAAATTCTATCGCAAAGCCGCTAAACACTCAAAAAACCAGAAAGCTGTGGAGGTCTTCAAAAAGCTTGCTGACGATGAACTGCAGCATCTTGAATCTCTTGAGGTGACCTACGACAAGCTCGTCAAAGAAAACGAGTGGATGGTGATGAAAGACATGGCCACCCCACAGTCAAAAGAGCTTAAGACAGAGGATGTCTTTGAGGACGAACCCGTTAACGAGCAGTACGACGAAGCCGACGCCGTGGAACGTGGGATAAACGCTGAGAAGGACTCGATAGCACTGTATGAGAAGGCTCAGAAGGAGTGCAACATAGACGACGCAGGCAAATGCGATGTCTTCAAGGCATTGGTAGACTTTGAGAAAGAGCACCTTAAGGCTCTTAAGGAACTTAAGGGGAAGATGGTCAGGAAGTAGCTATTCCGCCTTTTCGCAGACTACATATCCGTCCTCGTATTTTGGAACGAGTTTCGCGAGCTTATCCCTGAAACCCTCGCACCGTATTGGTTGCCCGTCCGCCCTCCACACGTTTTTGATGTCCATGACGTAGTGAGTCTCCTTAGTCTCCGGCACGCCTGCAAGCTGCTGGCTGAACTCCTCCAAAAGCTTCACACCCTCTTTTTTTATCTTTTCCGCATCAACCATTTTACCGGTTATTAATAGGTTGTATGCTCTTAAAATAAGGTGATGGACTACAGCGTCTTCAAGGGCAGAGTAAGCATAGTATGCGTCGGAAACGAGTTGAGCGGAGACGACGCCCTCGGATACGCTGTATGGGAGGGGATAAAAGACATACAGGGTGCGCAGGTGATATTTGCCTCGACATTTCCCGAGAACTTCACAGACGAGATAATAGATTATGCGCCAGAGAAGGTGATGCTCGTGGACGGCGCGGACTTCAAGGGAACAGGCGGGGAAATAAGAGTCCTTGATGAGAGGAGCATCCAGTCTGTGAGTTTTAGCACCCACAGGGCGCCGCTTAAGATATTTACTGGCAGACTCAGACAAGAGGGCATAGAGACTGTCTTGGTTGGTGTCCAAATTGAAGCCACTGGACTTGGGGAACCGATGAGTGCGAGCGTCAAAAAAGCAGCCGAATATATTGTCGAGGGAATAACCTCAGCCAGGAGTTAACCTGCTGTGATGTCCTTTTTCTGGACTAGCCGATACCCTATCACCACGCTCCTGTAGCCTGATAGCTCCCCGTCAAGTGCCGGGTCGCCTGTGTCAACAAGTAGGTTTCGGGTGTTGTTCAGTTTGTAGGGGGTTGATACGAGTATTATGTTTTTTACGCCAACCCCGCGTATCACCTCAGGGCTTATCTGCTGCGTGCCCCGTCCGAACACGAACCCCTGCGCACCGATTGGGGAGACTATTATCTTCACACTGCCTCCGCCACCCACTATCTTGATTAGGTCTTTCTCAGATGCGTCCGCAAGTATTAGCTTCCCGTCCTTTACAACGTCGACGCCAAGCAGTGTTTTATCAACGCCTATCTCCTTGGCTATCGCCGCGGTTGTTGAGCCGCCGCCCAAGATGTATGTTGAGCCGTCGCCCATGAATTCTTTCGCAAACGCCGCTATCTCGGATTTAGCTGCATCATCGTCAGCTGATACGAACACTCGCTTGCTCGCCTGCACTAGACTTTTTACGTGAGGCGTTTTCGCGATGCCGTAGATTCTAGTCCTCAGCTTACCAGCCCGGTATGCGTCCTCGTCCACATCCATGACCTCAGAATCGTAAAATCCGACGGAGCCGGACGCCATAGCGTTCACAACTTCCGCTGCTGCGTGAGGAGTCACTGCGAAAACGGATGAGTGCATTTTCACACCAGCTGGTATCCCAAGAATTGGTATCTTGTCTGCAACGACTGAGTACACGTCCCTTGCTGTCCCATCCCCGCCGCAAAACAGTATCATCTCAACTCCTCGCGCAAGGAATGTCTCGCATGCCAGTCTTGTGTCATTGGCTGTGGTTTTTTCACGTGATTTGTAGACAGTCTCGTATTCTCGGGTAGTGAGACAGTCTGCCCCCATCTTAGAAGAGCATGTGAGAAATCGTATGTCTGATTCATCGCCTATGTGGCTTATGCATTCTCTTGCACGCTCAAGTGCATGTGGTCTGGCACCCCTAGCTATAGCCTCATCCATAAGTCCGTCGGTGCCCTTAAGCCCTACAGCACCTCCCAAACCAGCTACTGGATTGACTAAAAATCCGACTATCATATTACAGTAATGTGTTGCTGAGGGTAAAAAAAAGTTTTTTTTATTTGCTTTTGAACACTATTCCCTCGCCTGCGGCTAGCTCTATCGCAAAGGGCTTAAGGCTGTGGTGTATGCCGCGCATCTTTGATATCCTGAGGGTCCTGACATCAAGTCCTGTATTGACCTTCAGAAGGAAAACCCCATCTACTATGAAATTGATGAAACTGTATTTGTCGTACCCTTCCTCATCTGTCTCCTCACTGAGTATGTATGTCGTTATCTGCTCCTTTTTCAGGAGGACAAGTATCTTTGATATTGTTTTCCTAAGCGCCTCAACATCGCTTTTGCCGGATAAGTCGTAGAATGTGTTTGCGAAAGTCTGCATCCCATCCACCACCACCCGCTGTATGGTTTGGCCGCGTATGTCGAGTATCCTATCCTCTATGTACGCTATCGAATCCACGCTATCTCGTTCAGGAACCACCATCCTCTGACCCTCGACCACGTGGACTTTATCACCGTGTCCGCTGTGGGGGCTGAAGTCGATTATCTGTATGACCTGGTCTTTGATTAGGGACTCGATGTCTGGGAAGAACTTGCTGCCGTAACGGATTATCTGGTCAGCGGACTCCTCAAAAGTCAGGTATATCCCCTTCTCCCCCGCCCGCGCACCGGACACGAGATATTGGAGGGCGAACGTGGTCTTGCCTGTTCCTGTGCCGC
>CAYXON010000029.1:0-9046 GCA_964467145.1 uncultured archaeon
ACTCATTTTTTTCCCAATAATTCCCAGAAAATAAACACTATGTCAGTTATACTCCAGAATGCGAGGGTGTCCCCGCTTCTTTCACCACCTTCAGAAAACAGCCTCGAGTGGGTGGAGCTGACAGCCGAGGACAAGCTTAAGATACGGCGGGAGTTAATTCGTGTTAAATTCCAGCATTCAGGGGTTATGCTGGCTGAGATGATGGACCTCATGAAAGAGCACAACTTACCAAACCCTTTTTCATCAAATGACCTAGAACGTGATTTTGGTGATATCACCAATTCACTACATAATGCCCAAAGTTCCAGACCAGCTAATGAAAGAGTTGGTGAATGGGCGCCGGCCCCGTACGGTGGAGACGACATAGCACAAATACACTATCACCTCAGACGCATTGGACATCCCCAAGAGATTACCGGCGACGACAAAAAAGAGATGCTTGCGATGCTAGGCTGGTTAAGACAGCAGGACGACTCTGGATTGGGCGTCATGCAGCAGCATCTACTTCTGAGAGATCTCGATTTTGGCCAGCCCATTACAGACGCTGACAAAAGACAACTTGACAGGTTCCTATCTCTAGCGGTAGATGTGAGAAATGGTGTCGCAGTTGCGGCATCGCACTACTGCATGGAAAAACTCGGCATAAACCACCAGATTAAACCAGATGAGCTGGCGATAATGCGGGAGGAGATGGATACTCTGAGAAAAGACGGTGAAAACAACCCCTACAACCTATTGCGCATGCACCATTTTCTAAAGTCCCTCGACCTAGGGCAAATAAATGAAACAACCCCGCTGCCGCCTTTGAAAAAACTATGACTACTAAGATTCAAACTTTCAGACAATCCCCACTTCTCGCACCCCCTGAGCGGGAGAACTGGATGAGGATGGGCCCAGAAGACATAAAGGGTATGGCTGGGTTTTTCATGGATATACGCCGCGCAAGCAATCCCCCACTCCATGCTGAACTACTATTTTACATGGTTGGGCTCGGCCTTTTCGAACCTGATGAATTCGACAGAGAAAGGCTAAAGGAGGCGCTTAAAGTAGAACGGGGACATCGGAAATCCCGTGAGGTCGCGACCCTACACTACTACATGCATCAGTTAGGATTTGGTGAGAAGATAACAAAAGATGACGTCGCAATAATGAAGTCTCCCGAACCATTCTATGCTCACCCGTCCTCAGCAGACATAGCCAAGAGATACCACTACATGCGTGAACTCGGCGTAAAATTTAACATACCCCCTGAAGATAAGGAGCGGATGTTTGGCTCATTGATAACCTCTCGAGAAGAAAACCATGGGCATTTACTCCTGCCCCTACACTACTATATGCGCAAACTAGGTTACCAAACCGAGATAATCGAAGACGATATGAAGGTGATGGAAAATGCGTTCGAAGGGGAAAGGTCCGGCAAAAAAATATTCACCCCTGAAATGCACTACATACTATACCAAATGTTTCCCTTGCAACATGGTGATGCTTCTGAGATGCCGCCTTTGAAGAAGCTTTAGTATCCCCTGAATTTGCTTGTCATCTGCTCGACACGCGGGGTGACTTGGTCTACTAAAAATCTCGCAACCCACGGGGTTGCGGACTCTATTTCGTTTTCGGGGAACGCTTTTGCGAAAACGTTTGTGGCGCCAGCCTCTGCTGCTGCGTCCCCGTATATTTTGGCGATGCTTTCCGCGTCTGAGCCAAATCCGAGGGCTAAAAATATTATTGTGTTGTCTCTTCTTATCTGCTCCACAAGCTTTGCCATGGTTGTGGCTTCTGTGAAGTGGTCGCTCATAAGCACCATTATCTTTATGGTGTTCGGGTCGCCTGTGTTGAATTCCTGATATTTCTTCTCTGTCGTGTGGTGGACGTCCGTGCCACCGCCCGCCGTACTTAGTATGTGTACTATGTGTATCTTCGCGTGCTCGTCAAGGTCCTCGTCTTTGTTGTGTATGGGGTGGTATTCGCTATCGAGCATGCAAGAGCCCATCTTCAGGGGTATCTCCTGTTTGGGCCTAAGGAGGTCTTCCCCAGCTAATCTGTCCCTCACACCCTCCAGGGACTCCATCGCAACCACCTGCATCTCACGGCATGCTCTAAGCGGTCCGCCGCCCATGCTGCCGCTGGTGTCCACTACGAACTCGACCTCGGTTTTCGCGAAATCCGGGTTTTCATCTTGTTTCATCATCGTCTCAGGCTCGAGGTTGCCGCTCATCATCTCACCTACCGTCTCGCCCTCAAGTCCCGGCGTCCAGTTGCCCTCCCTCTTGTTATGCCTTATTATCGAGCGCCTGTTGTCCCTGAATGGCTCAGTCAGCTCTTCTGTAAGTTGTTCTATGACCCCGGCTCTTCGATCGCGTATCTCAAAATATTCTGCCACAACCTCAGGCGGCACACCGTATTTTGTTCCGACACCTGCGCATTTTCCAGCCTTCTGCTGTTGTGCGAGGTTTCTGGCGGCGTCCCTTAGCATGTCAAAGAAGTCTGGGCCCCTGCCTTGCGGCCTTCCGCCTTCGACTTTTTGGCCGCGCCTCCTTTTATCATCCTCGTCCCTCTGTGACATTGACTTGTATTTTTCAGCGAGCGCGTCGAGTTTGTCCTTCAGGTCCTTGGCTATATCCTCAAGCATCCCCTTAGGCACCTGCATGGGTTTGCCTTGTGGCTTGCCTTTTTGCCCGGGTTTTGCAGGCATCCCAGGCACCTCAACAGGTTGTCCTTGCCCTGGTTTTTTCTTGCCGTCATCGTTGAGTGCATCGTCTATCGCTTTTTCGAGCATCTCCTTGAGCTGTTTCTTCATCATCTCCCGCTCCTGCTTTGTCGGCGGAACACTAGATGGCATACCCCCAGACCGACCCATTCCCCCGCGGCTTTGGCCCTGTCCCTTTTTATCCCCCTTGCCTTGACCTTGCCCGCCTTCTCCTTGTCCGTCGCCCTGTTGTTGTTGCATCATCTGCTCAAGAGCCCTTTTCTGTATCTCTGCCTCAACTAAACCGATGTATTCAGCCCTGAACACGTCCTCGTAGGTTTCCATTTTGGCGTGGAATGCCTGATCCTCGTACTGCTCTCTCAGAAACGGCTTCTGGAAGAAGCTCATATCCTGCATTACCTCCATCGCAGAGCGCCCGTCAAACTGCTTGCCGTTTACTGTCCTCCTGTAGGCTTCTGCAACATCCTGGTCAACCCGCTCATCAAGTGCGTACCCTGTCGGATATCTCGCCTCACTCAAAAGAAGCTGCACGTACTGCTCAGGTTTCGGAAGCCTTTTCAGCCCACCTACCGTGTCGAGCCTTATCTGCTCCATCAACAGTTTTTCCTGACCGCTTAGTGATGCCTCGTTTTCCCAGTTAGTCAGCACATTCTCTATGCGGCCTATGAGTTGCCTGACCTCGGGTGCCGCGCTCTCATCAAGGTTCTGCGCCGGCTCATCACCCATCGCCTTTTCTATGAAGTCGTTAGCTTTGGCTCTGAAATCGTCAGTTACGTTTCCTTTTCCTATGAACGCGTACACTGCAGCAGGAAGTAGGTTAGCGAGTATCCTGGGCCTGTTCTTTCCGCCAAGCCCTTCGACAGTGCGGCCAATCCGCTCTTCAACGTCAAGTGATACTGTGGTGTTGAGTGCGTCAAGGTCTGCTTTTATCAGAGCGTAGGGGTATCTGCCCACGACTGCTTCGTCGACGACGTCTATTAGCCCTGCCCTCAGGTGCAGTAGGAAGCTGTTGTCGTCGTAGTGCTCTGGAAGAAGAGGCGGCCTTCTAAGGTCTGCCTGGAAACCCTGGAGGTCCATCCTCTTTGTGAAGCTGTGGTGGTGTCCTGCCTCGTGTGCGAGAAGACCTCCATGCATCCCAGTGTTTCCCGGGAAAAGCTCGAAAGTTTCTGGGTTGAAGCATATCTCTCTGGTGTTGTAGTTCGTCCTCCAACCAAGGGTTCCCGGCTCTATCTCATCTGGGGGTATTGGCACAAGGTGAAATCCTGTGGATTCCATCAAAAGGTTGAAGAACCCCATCCTGCGTTCAAGGGCTATAAGGTCTGCTGACTTCTGCCTTCGCGCTGGAACAGCCTCACGCGGGGCTGGAACCTCATCCGGTCCTGGGCCACCCTGATTCGTGTCGGCCCGGGGCTCAGATAACTGCTGCTTGTGTGTCATCGCTTAGCATTCCGGGCGGGCCCCTCCAGGCTGACTGCACGCTGAACCTGCTGTTGTCCCTGAGTTTCTCAAGCGCACCATTTGGTTTTCCGTGTTCTTCCCTCGCCTTTTTGATGTTCTCTCTGGCTTGCTCAACCTCTGTCGCGTCTTTGGGGTTTTTGCAAAGCCACTCAACAACGTCCCCCTCAACCTCAGGGCTCAGGAGAAGTCCCACATTAATCATCATCTCAGCTATCGCGCTTGGCAGCTCCCTGGATTCCTTAAGTTTGTAGTCCCCCAACATAACCCTTATTATTGCTCTGTCAAGGTCGGCTATTGAGTCGCACTTGGACACCTCATTCTCCCTGTCATAGAGTATGTCCGCTATGTTGTGGACAGTCCTCAAAGACACGGGCTCGAACCTGTCCTTGCCCTTTTTTGCCCTCATCTTAGGGAAGACTTCCGCAATCAGTATCCTCAATCCCTCAGCAACACCGTATGGCGCCCTGAACTCCAGGTCTGGGTCGCAAAGTAGCGCGTGGGTGACGAGCATCTCCTCAGCGATTGGTGGGTAGTCGAATTGGATTATCTTGCCCTGTAACCTGTTCATGAGGGCTGGGGGCACCGGGAACACCTGGTGTCTGGTTCCGATGTTTCCTGTGAAATACATCTTCCAGTCTTTGGGTATCCTCATCCACTCGTCGTTGTCTGCGAAATAGTACCAGCCCCTTGGGTTGCCTTTTACTTCCTCACCGCTTGTTGTGGGCATCGGCCCCGCCTCCTCGTCAGTTGCACCCTGGCATGTCATAAGCCCGAATATGGGGTCCATGTTCTCAGCCTTGTTGAATTCGTCGAATATCGGGCATACTGCGATGCCGGTTTCCGTGCTCCTTTTCAGACAACTCATCAGAAACCCGTACCTCCACCCGTTCTTCTTGCCAGCTTTATAGACTTCGTCTGCCAGAACATCTGCGAGTTTGGTCTTAAGCACCCTCTCAAGCTTCGCTCTTTGGGGGTTGCCAGAGTCTTCAGCAGCCTCCTCAACCATCATCGTGAAATAGTCGCCGTGCTTTTTCGCACCCCTTTGTATAAGTTCAGCTATAGTCTCCTCATCTGCTTTCTGAACAGTCTCAATTATCTCCTTCAGATCATAAAGCGGGCTTCTGGTGTTTACCTCCTTGCTTCCCAGGTACTGGTACCTTGTGACCTCACGGCTCAAGTCCATGTACTGGAAGGTCCTGCCAGTGTGCGCAAGACGGTATCTTATGAGTGTGCTTTTCCCGGTTCCCGGCTCCCCCACACAAACCGCACCTATCGTGCTGTATGGGTTGTCTGCCTCAATCTCCACCAGCTCATTCCACTTCCTAACAGTGTATGGCATCTCAAGAACCTCCTCACCTCGCTCAATTCCTGCAACGAAGTTCTTGACCATGTGAATCTGCTGAAGGTACCTGACCATCGGGTCATTCCAGAGCCTTGCGACCTGCTTCATCCGGCTCTCCTGCTCCCTACCCAACCTGTCGACGTCTCCTGCAGCAAGCATGGCATTGAAGTCCCCTGATTCCGGCTCTTTTCTAATCTCAGCAAGAGCTGCAGTGACCTCACTCTCCCCGAAGAGATACCTCATCTCCTCAGCGGTTATCGTTGAAAGATTAACAGGCTCATGCACCGCAGCCTTCTGCCTTCTGGCCAACTCAGCCCTCTCATCAAACGGCGCCTCAACCTTTTTTGTCGAATCAGCATTAGCAGCCTCGGCGTGCGCAGCAAGCTCGGCCTTAACCTCCCCTGCCCTGCCTTTCCTGACCTCATCTATCCGCCTGTTTATCTGAGTCAGCTCATCCCTGAGCCGCGTGAACCTCCGGTGCATCCGCTCATATCCCAGAAACTGCCTGTGAGCCTTCTCAAGCGACGGCCCGCCTTCACTTACTAATGCGTCAAGCTCCCGTTTGACGGCAATCGCCGCAACCTGCTTCTCCCTAACACTAGGTTTATCCTTAGAATTCACTGCATCACGCCTTGCAGCTATCGCTTTTCTGGCGAAAATCCTGAGCGCCTCAACCGCGTAGACGCTGACTTTAGGGTCTAATTCCTCAACATCCGACCACTTCTGATCATTTGGCTTTTCGCCGTAGTGCTTTTTCAGAATAGGGGGTAACTTGTCAGGGTCTAAACCCTCCTTAACAACCGGTGTGACTGTGGTTTTGGAGCTGCGCCAAGCCATAGTAAATACTGGGAAACCCAATCCTATAAATGCTCACTTTTTATGCATAAAACCCCGAAAACATAATAAGGAGCTTAAAGAAAATGTCAGAGAAAAAAGACGAACTCAAAAAACAACTAATAGCCGAAACACACTACATACTCTCAAAAATTGGGCTGGCGGATGAAAAACCAAAAAAACAAAAATGACATTCATGGCTGGGAAAATTCGCCCACCACCACTTCTCACACCCCTGCAGGAGCTTGATTGGTCTGTGATGGGGCCCCAGGACGAGGAGCTGATAAACTCAACACTATTAAGAAGTCTCCCAAATCAATCCAATCTATCGATTCTTGAAACTCTTTTCTACATGAATGGGGTAGGGCGCCCGATAACTGTTACACGTCAGATTATGGAGAAAATCACAGGCGAAATCCAGGCAGCAAAAACATATAATGATGGGCGACTGCTTGCTAAATGCTACTTCCTACTGGATAACATCGGATTGAGCCAGACCATAACCCCCAGCGACGAGGCTAACCTAATTGATGGACTTGAGAAGGCAAGACACGACAAAGACGAAAGACACACGCTACTACTCCACGTCTACCTGAAAAAACTTGGGCTGCCCCAGCAGATGACTCCTGAGGAAGAGAAGATGTTCGAGGACGCGCTAAAAAGCTCAAGGAAAAGCAATCAAGGCTACTCAATAGCCTACCACCACTACCTACTAAAAGAAATAGGAAACCCACAAAAGGTGACGCCAGGCGACATCAGAAAAATGAAAGAACAGATTTCTGAATACCAGCAACTCCCAGCTCCCCAGTCACTTGCGGAAATGCACTACTACCTCCACGAAATACTCCCCCAACTAAAACACGAAACAGACCCAATACCACCACTGAAAAAACTCACATAAACCCCGTATTTATTAGCCCCCAATACCTTTTTGTTTGTGTTATGCCAACGATTTCAGAAAAGATTCTAGCAGCCAAGGCAGGCCTGAAAGACGTCGCACCAGGTGCGATAGTGGAAGCGGAAGTAGACTACGTCATGGTCAATGACGTCACAGGACTGCCGGCGTTCAAGGCATTCGAAAAACTAGGCGCACCACCAATAGCTGAAAAGGCCGTTCTGATACCAGATCACTACGTCCCAAACAAGGACGTCGCATCAGCTGAGCAAGCCAAGGCCATGCGAGATTTCGCCAGAAAACACAACATCAAAAACTACTATGAGGTCGGGCGCGGCGGCGTATGTCATCAGATAATGATAGAAAAAGGATACGTCGCACCAGGCAGACTAATAGTTGGCGCAGACAGCCACACATGCAGCTACGGCGCACTAGGCGCGTTCGCAACAGGAATCGGATCCACAGAAGCTGCGTGCGCGATGGCATCCGGCAAACTATGGTTCAAAGTGCCTGAGACACAGAAGTTCACAGTAGACGGCAAACTACAACCTTATGTCATGGGCAAAGACATAATACTGCACGCAATCGGCGACGTCGGAGTAGACGGCTCACTATATCAGACCATGGAATGGTATGGCACCGCGATAGAGGCGCTACCACTTTCTGACAGAATCAGCATCTCCAACATGGCAATCGAAGCCGGCGCCAAAGCAGGCATAATACCAGCCGACAAAAAAGTCGACCAATACCTAAAAGGAAGAGTCATAGGAAGCTACAAGGCAGTTGAAAGCGACAAAGACGCAACATACTCACGTGAGTTCAACTACGCGGCAGAGGACATACCATGCACGGTCGCGCAACCCTCGCTTCCAGAAAACACCAAACCCGCCGCAGAACTTGACGTTATAATCGACCAAGCATATCTTGGGTCCTGCACAAACGGCAGAATAGAGGACATGAGGGTCGCAGCCAAAATACTAAAAGGTAAAAAAGTGAACCCCAACGTACGGATGCTAGTAGTTCCCGCAACACAAGACGTCATGGACCAGATGATAGCTGAAGGACTATACGAGATATTTTCCAAAGCAGGAGCATTCGTGTCAGGGCCCACGTGTGGCGCATGCCTTGGGGGATACATGGGCATACTAGCAAAAGGCGAGGTCGCGGTATCATCCACCAACCGCAACTTCATAGGTAGGATGGGGCATAAAGACAGCAAAGTATACCTAGCCAACCCCGCAGTCGTCACAGCATCAGCGATAACAGGAAAAATAACAGACCCCAACCAACTCTGAAAAATGGAAGAAAAAATAACAGGCAAAGCATGGAAGTTTGGCGAAAACGTCGACACAGACCAGATAATACCTGCAGAATACCTCATCACAGCAGATCCGGTCGAACTTGGTAGACACGCGTTCGAGAAAGTCAGACCAGAATTTGTCACTAAAGTCAAAGCAGGCGACCTGATAGTGGCAACAGAAAACTTCGGATGCGGCTCATCAAGGGAGCACGCACCCCGCGCACTGATGGGGTGCGGGATAAAATGCGTCATAGCCAAAAGCTTCGCGCGAATATTTTTCAGAAACAGCATAAACATAGGGCTACCACTTGTCGAATGTGACATAAAAGCCGACGAAGGAGACAAGATAGAGGCCGACTTCAAAAAAGGCACAGTAAAAAACATAACCAAAAACAAGGAGTACACATTCAAGCCCCTGCCGGAGTTCCTGCTAAAACTAATAGCAGCAGGAGGGCTAGTACCCTACACCAAAAACCAGCTGAAAAACTGAAAAAAACTTCTTATAGCTGG
>CAYXON010000030.1:0-8759 GCA_964467145.1 uncultured archaeon
AACACCACAATATACGGGGAGGAAGGCCTCATAATGATCGGAGACGACCCGTATTCTGTCATATGCACGATACCGGCTGGGACGATGAACCACACCAAAAACCTGAATTCAAAGACGATAACAGTAACCAACGCCTACGGACAGGTGGAGGTCGAAGGTGCGTAGAGGGCAGGCAGTCTCAACAGACTACATAGTCGGCGTAGCCATATTCCTGCTGCTGCTTGGCGCAATCACCATGATGTGGGAGAAAACCGTCTACAGGGTCGCAGCAGACTACAAAATAAGGGAGATGACGTACGCTACCGCAAGAGCTGCAGACCTTCTGGTAAAATCCCCAGGAACACCCAACAACTGGGAGCAGAACACCTCAACACTTAAGGCGGTGGGTGCGGCACAAGACGACAGAGTACTGTCAGATGCCAAGCTCACATCAATTACAGGACTAAACTACACAGCAGTCAGAAAATACCTGGGGGTCGGGGAATTCGACGTCTACGTCAGGGTCGAAAACGCAACAGGATCTCTGAAGTACGAGCTCGGAAGTCCACCAAACGGTGAGATAACAGTGAATGTCAGAAGATACTGCACACTCAACGGGGTTGGCGCAGTAGTTGACGTCAGGGTATGGGATGGGGGAGTGGGTTCAGCGCTGCCGCCCGTGTACGAGATAAGATGAAAAGAGGATTCATACTAACGCTGGATGCGATAATCGCAGTGTTCGTGGTAGTGACAATACTCGCCTACGCAAACACCCAACTCAACAAGAGCAAAGTCACCCAATGGAGCCAATACCAGATGAAACAGACCGGAGACGACATAGTATTGATGATGAAAAACGACGGAACACTACAGACACTAGATTCAGAAACCATAGAGTCAGCGCTAACAAATGTCGCACCAGCAAACTACCAGATGAGGATGCACATAACAAAATATGCCATAGTAGAAGCCGTGCTTGTACCAACACAAACAATCGATGTCGGCCCGGACGTTGAGGACTCAAGCCTCAGAACATACGGCAAACAAACATTTCTAATCTTCACACAAGACGACGTAAGCTCATACAACACAGTAGAATACTGGATATGGCTAAGATGAAAAAGGGAATACTATTCACGACAGGGCTCGCACTCCTTGCGACCGCAGTGCTGGCACTAGCCATAACAAGCACATACCAACTTGAGAAGATACAAGACCTAGTCTTTGACAAGACAGCATACTCAAGAGCCTACAACGAATACAACACCATAGCAAAAGACGTCAAAGACATTGTATTGAACACATCAGGCCTGAAGATAGAGGTGTTAGAGAACACAGTCACATTCAACGAGTTCATACAGAACCCCAGTGCCGCAACATACCAGAGCACAATCGACACATACCGGAGCTTCGCGCTAAACCAGACAGACAACACCCAACTACAGCTAACAACCCTCAGAAACAACCTCCTTTTGGAGATACAACCACACAGCATAAACTACACACACTCAACAGTCGGGGGAACAGACATACTGGTTCAGACCCCCAATGTGAACATGACAAACTACTCGGTCACGGTAGTATGCTCGGAGAACGTCTCATCATGCGCTTGGAACATCCCAGACGGGGATAAGGGAACGCGCCTTGAGGTGAATGTCATCGGGGACCCAGGATCGTGCAGCGGCACATACCTTGTTGACCCATCCCAGACAAGCAGGTTGAACGTCAACAGCGGAGGGCTCACAGTTGAGGTCAAACCAGGCGGTTGGTTAACGGTTGAGAACAACTTTGTAACAGCCGTAAATGTGTCAACAACCCTGTATTTAACGGCTGTGACAGATAATATAATCGCCGTATACATCCCGGACGGCGCGGTAATCACAGCCTACGAAGACTACGAAATCGTAAAAAGCGGAGGGATAAAGATTGCAGATGGACAGTAAAAAACTAGGTGAAGAAGACGTCATAGACTGGGTAGTCATAAACGGCGTCGTAAGCGAAAGATGTCTTTCTAAGAAAAGCGGCTGGGACAAGAAGGAACTCTCAGAACTCATAAAAAAACAGGAAAAAGAAGGCGTATTAATCAGTGAAAAAAGTTTTTTACGAAAAAATGTGCTATTCAACCCGAACTCGGAAAAAGGTAAAAAACGCCTGATGTCCCTGATGCCGTCCGTTGTTGTCGAGGGGAAAGAAAAAAAGTTCAAGACCGCACTCGACCAGATGAAATACCTGGTCGACAGATTCGAAAAAATTGAGATGAGCACCCTCGCGCACTTTCTAGAATCAGACAAGACCCTAATAGAGTCCTGGGCTAAAATCCTGCACCAACAAAACATGATAACACTCTACTACCCGCTCGCAGGAGACGCAGTGCTTATGAGAAACGACGAAAGCGGAAACCCCATAAACTCAACCCTCATAAAGTACGTTACATTCACGATAATAGTCCTCGGACTCATCATATGGCGGCAACAAGTAAATAGCGCAATAAATGAGATAGTGTACGTCATCGAAAGAGGAGACATAATCAACTCAATAGGGAGGATGTTTTAGGGTGGAAGATAACGTCAAGGAAAGGTACAGCATCACCTTGGGCGAGGTCGCACTTGATGTTGAGATAAAGCAAGAACGCAAGGAGCTGAAGTACAACATAATAATGCCCGTCTTTGAGGGAGCAACCAAGGCGTACATGAACACGTTACGTGAGCGCCTTGCAATGGAGGTTGAGAAGAAGACCCCCAACCTAAGCGACAAAGACCTGATGGAGGAGCTGAAGGACCGGTTCTCAACCAAAATCTACACCTGGATAAACAATGAAATGCCCATGATAGACACAGAAACAAAGCGTTTCATAAAAACATCCATAATAAACAGAAGCCTCGGGCTTGGAGACATCGAATACCTTCTAAAAGACAACGCGCTTGAGGAGATAGTCATAAACTCATCCCATGAGCCTGTGAGGGCATACCACAGAAGATACGGGTGGCTCACAACAAACATAAAAATCAACGCAGAACAAGACATACAAAACTACTCCAAAGCCATCGCAAGGGCGGTTGGCAAGGATATAACAATCTCGTCCCCGCTTCTTGACGCTCACCTGTCAAACGGCGACAGGATAAACTCAGTACTTGCCCCGATATCTGACAAGGGAACATCGATGACTATAAGGATGTTCGCCAGAGACCCATGGACCTTTCCAGATTTGATAAACAACAAGACAATAACGGGTGAGCTTCTGGCACTTCTTTGGCTAATGGTCCAGCACGAGATGAACATCCTAATATCCGGGGGCACAGGATCCGGGAAAACCAGCATGCTAAACATACTGATGCCGTTCATACAACCCAACCAAAGAATAGTCTCAATAGAGGACACAAGAGAGCTACAGCTTCCGGAGTTCCTGTACTGGTGCCCGCTCAAAACAAGAAGCGCAAACCAGCAGGGCGAGGGTGAAATAGACATGAGCGACCTACTCATAAACTCGCTGAGGATGAGGCCAGACAGGATAATACTTGGTGAGATAAGAAAAGGCAAAGACGCCGAGATACTGTTTGAGGCCATGCACACAGGCCACTCAGTCTATGCGACAATACACGCAGACACAAGCGCACAAACTCTCAGGAGGCTCGTAAACGCCCCATTGAACGTGCCATCAGTGATGGTTGAGGCAATACACCTGAACGTAGTCATGTACCGCGACAGGAGGCAGAATGTCAGGCGCGTATTCCAGGTGTCTGAAATCATACCCCAGGAGAACATAGGCCAGGAAACAAGCCTTAAAGCAAACGTATTATACAAGTGGAAGGCAAGAGGCGATGAGATAACAAAATCATCAGAAGACATAAGATTGTATCAGGAGGTTGCGATGCACACCGGATTTTCAAGAACCGAGATAGATGAGGAACTCGGCAAGAAAAGAGAGATACTAGACTGGTTCCTTGACAAAAAAATCAGAACACTAGACGACATAGGCATGATAATGAAATCCTACTACCTAGACGAGGAAGACGTCTACTCACTGGTCGCCAAAAACCAGGACCCAAAGAGGATTTTAGAACAAAAATGACCGACGCAACACACAGGTTCTTTCTAGGTGTGTCCTCAATATTTGAGGGGATATTCCCAAAACTTGCCAAACACCTAAGACAATCATACTCCCCAGAAGACGTCAAGACATACATGTCAAAGACCATACTCCTTTGCATAGTCAACTTTCTGCTAGTCTTCGCACTTATGAATGTTGTGGTTGAAACCACAAAAAACGACAACAAATACTTTGCACCAGGGGTGGCTTTCGCAGTAGCTGTCTTCATGTTCTACTCAAGGCTTATGAAACCATCCCTCATAGTCAAAAGAAGGGTTAAAGACATAGAGAAAAACCTAGCGTTCGCAACCCAAAGCCTCTACATACAGGTGAGTTCTGGAATCCCAGTTTATAATGCGCTTGTGGCTGTCGCCCGCGGCAGATACGGGTCAATATCATCTGAGTTCAAGATAACAATAGACGACATAAGCGCTGGAAAACCCATGGTTGAGGCGCTTGAGGATCTGTCCATGAGAAATCCCTCCCCGTATTTCCAAAAGATTGTGTGGCAGATGATAAACACAATGAGCACTGGCGGAAGCCTAAAAGATAACCTCGACGACATAGTAAAGACCATATCACGGGACCAGATGACCTCCTTAAAGACGTACGGCGCAAGGCTTAGCCCGCTTTCGATGGCATACATGCTGGTGGCGGTGATACTACCATCACTTGGCATAACTGTTCTCATAACCATATCATCACTTCCAAACATGAGCGCGAACCTGAGCGAGAACGTTCTGTGGATGCTTTTGGGGTTTGCCCTAATCATGCAGACCCAGTTCATAATGATAATAGGCTCAACAAGGCCGAACCTAATAGGTGACTAAAAGATGAGAGATATAATATCAAGGTTTTATCCAGTACGATTCTACAACCACATAACCAGTCTTCTGAAGTATAATGGGGTAGGGTACCATCCTGACGCGTTCATAGGTGGGGTAACAGGGATACTTCTGACAGTATCATGTGTGATAGCACTTCTTGGTGCTAACGCATACGCAATAAACTTCATGGCAGTCTTTGTAGGTTCAGCTATAGTTTTGTTCGGCGGCGCCTACAGTTTCCTGACGCTTAGGGCTGACTCACGCGGTGCCTTTGTCGAGACCATGTTGCCAGACCTTCTGAAACTCATGAGCTCAAACCTAAACGCGGGACTTTCTGTTGACCGCGCACTCATCAGCTCAGCAAGGCCTGAGTTCGAATTCTTCCAAGCCGAGATAAAAAGGATGGCTGGCAGGGTAATATCCGGGGAATCGTTTGATGATGCGATAACTGAAATGGGAGACAGGATAAAATCAGACAACCTGAAAGTGACGATAGATTTGATAATACAAGGGTTGAGGTCCGGCGGTGAAATGAGCGAATCCCTTTCAAGGATAGCGGATGTTCTAAGAGAGCGGGAATTCGTGAGAAAAGAGATAAAATCTGGAGTCCAGATGTATGTTATGCTGATAATGTTTGCTATAATATTCGGAGCCCCACTCCTTTTTGGGATATCATCTTTTCTCATAGAAGTGTTAGCTGACATGTCAAGCGCGTTCGGCGTCAGCTCAGCCTCACAGACCGGGATGCCCCAGACGATGATGAGTGGTGGTGGGCAGCTCGCTTTCTCAGCAGATGCTGTAAAAACATTCTCTATTGTGTCAATAGCATGTACGGCATTCATGGGAGCACTTCTTGTGGGACTGATAAACTACGGCAACTGGAGGAAGGGAATAGCGTATGTTCCAGTATTCTGCATCCTGGCACTTGCGGTATTCTATGCGGTTAACTTTGTGCTTGTCTCAAGCATAGGGGGTATGTTCAGCTAATTTTTATCAAATAAAACACATACATTAGACAATGCCAGATGAGAAAAGGATAAAAACCGGGATAAAGGGCTTTGACGAGCTCATAAACGGCGGAATACCTGAGGGTAACATAGTCGTGATATCCGGTGCTGCAGGAACCGGAAAAAGCATTTTCGCACTTCATTTCATCTACAACGGCATCAAAATGTTCAACGAACCAGGGGTCTACGTAACCCTTGAGGAGTTCCCAGACAGGTTCATATCAAATGCCAAAAAACTAGGATTCACAGACCTGGATGAGATGATTAAATCCAAAAAAATCGGGGTAGTCAGGCAAGAGATATTCGACATAGACAAGCTCGTAGCAGGCATTGAGGACCTGATAGACCAATACGGCGCTAAAAGGATAGTCATAGACTCAGTATCAGTGCTTTCAGCATTCGCTGAAAAGCCGTTCCAGGTGAGGCGGACAATATTTGACATCGCCAACATGCTCAAAAGACAGAACGTCACCGCAGTGTTTACTGCAGGAACATCTGCGATAACTGAGGGCCAGTTCGGTGTCGCAGTCGAAGAGTACGCAGCAGACGGTGTTGTGAGGTTGTTTCACAACATAGTCGGGACGAAATTCATAAGGGCTGTGGGTGTTGTGAAGATGAGGGGCACCGCCCACTCAGACACGCTGCAACCAATATTGATAACATCAAACGGATTGGTTGTGGTATCTGATGTGCCGCTTCCGACAGATTTTAAGGCTTGAGAGACTACATCCTGAGGTCAACAACACGCTCGACGAACATCTCAAGGTCTTTCAGGAATGTCTCGTGTTTTTCATCATACGGGCAAGGAAGTATTATCTTGCATCCCTTGACCCCCAGTTTTGATATAAGGTTGTGTGCGAACTTCACAACCATCTGCGTGTCCTCGTATATGAGAAGGGACGCGAGAGAATCAAATATTATCGCCGGAGGATTTTGTTCGGCGTAAATATCAGATATCAAAAGATTAAGTTCCGTGAAAGCCGCTGGATTGGAGATGAAGTAGCAGTTATCCTCTTTTTTTATCAATTCCTTGTTGGTTCCGGATATGGTGTCTATGAATATGAATTTATCAGTAGGCACCTTCTGCTTTAGCATCGCCCTAACAAGCATCTGATAAGGGCGGTTAACAGTCACATAAAGTATTTTATCATAATTCTGCTGCAGATTCTTGACTAGGTACATGAGGTTATCTAGGTACTGGTCGTCGGGAAGTATCACAAGTATTATGTCGTCTTCTGCGAGCGCCTGTGGTATCGAGAACATTTTTAGTTATCTAGGACTTTTTTCACGCGTTCTGTGAAATCCAGTATGTCGATGGGTTTTTGTATGTAGTCTGAGATGTTGAGCTCTGAGAGCTTTTCAACGCCCTTCTTCTTGAACTCGGCAACTGTCAGAAATATTATCTTTATGCCTTTCGTGTCCGGGTTTTGCTGTATCTTGGCTATTGTCTCGCGCCCGGATAGTCCTGGCATGAAAAAGTCCATGAGTATCAGGTCGGGTTTCGCACCAGATGAGAGTTTTTTCAGGCAGTCGTTACCGTCTTGTGCTGTCTCGACCTCGTATCCTTCTGAGTCTAGAAGGGCTTTAACGGAGTCACGTATGTCTTCCTCGTCGTCAACAACCATTATCTTAGCCATTTTGCACCTGTTTAGTATCTATTGGGAGCGTGAAATAAAAGGTGGAACCAACCCCTAATTCGGACTCGCACCACACCTGCCCCCCATGTTCTTCTATGATGTTTTGGACTATGGAAAGACCAAGTCCTGATCCACCGTATTTTCGGGTTATTGTGTGGTCTACCTGGTAGAATCTCTGAAACACTTTTTTAAGCTCCCCTTTGGGAATCCCTATGCCAGTGTCTTTGACCCACACAAGTACGTTGTCGTCCTGTTTTTTGGCGCCGACTGTTATGCCACCGTGTTCTGTGAACTTTATCGCGTTGTTGATAAGGTCTGCGATGACCTGCTGTATCCTGGCCCGGTCTGCGAACACCCTCGGCAGGTCCTCTGGGACGTCGGTTCTCAAGTACAGTCCCTTGACTGTCGCATCCATCTGCATGTCAGAGACGATGTTTTTGAGTATCTCCATGAGGTTTTCAGGTTCCTTGTGGAACTCAAGTTTCTGCTGGTCTATTTTTGCGATGGTCATGACGTCGTCTATTAGGCGCACAAGGCGTGTGGTGTTTCTTAGTATTATCTCAAAACTGTGTAGTTGTTTGTCGTTTATTTGCCCGTATTTGCCAGCCATCAACATCTGGGACTGTATCTTTATGGGGGTGAGTGGCGTCTTTAGCTCGTGGGTGGTTATGGATAGGAACTCATCCTTCATCCTGTCAAGCTCCTTGACCTTGTCGAGTTCCTTGAGTTCCTTGTTAGCTTTTTGGAGCTTTTCATTAAGCTCAAACAGTTTCCGGTTTATTTTCTGGAGTTCCTGCTGATTTTTGAGTATTAGCTCCTGTGATTTCTTTCTTTCTGTGACATCCCGGAATATCCCCCGCGTAGCTACGCACTTCCCTTCTTTGAAATCACAGTTTACATTACCCTCAACAGGTATTTCTCTTCCGTCTTTGGAGATGAAAACAGTTTCCACACCGTTTATTGCCCCCCCTTCTTTGACTATCTTAAATGATTGCATGCAATGTTCTACTTCGCTTTTTAGTACTATGTCCTTAAGCGTTAGTTGTGGGATTTCATCCTGCTTGTATCCTAGCGTATCAATCCATTTTTTGTTTACAAGCAGGAATTCTCCTTTGTTGTTGATACTCTGTATCATATCGCTTGCGTTGTCTAAGAAGTCCCTTAGTCTTTCCTCACTATTTCTGACTGCTTCCGTGCTTTTTATTGTTTCTGTCAGGTCCGC
>CAYXON010000031.1:0-8715 GCA_964467145.1 uncultured archaeon
AGCCTTGCCCTACTGCGTTAGGGTTTACTTCACCCCCCCTAGCCCCTTCCATAAAATCGTCCAAATCAGGCATCTTACCACCTCCCTGAGGGCCTTGCTCGCCTTCTTGGGCTCTGCCAGCATCATCTGGCTTTTTCTGCTCCTGAGCTGCTTCGGCGGGTTTTGCTTCTGCGGCCTTACCATCCATCGGAGTAGTCGTCACATCCTCTTGGCTCATGTCGGCTGAGAATATTGGTATCTCAGGGGGTGTTTCTTTTCCAAGCAGCTCTGGCCTGAACTCATCAAGTGATTCTTCACCGCATGCTGCTATCATGTCCTGTATCCTCGCCTGCATCATCCTGACCCCTTCAGAAATCTGCCCTGCAGCAGCCTGCTGACTGCCTTGCCCCATAAGAGCGGGCATATTAAAAACCTTGGAGAGCATTGGCTGGTAACTGAATAGGTCTTCAGTTATCTCAGACGCCGCCTTCGAAATGTATGCCTGTGAGATTTCCTCTTTGGGCGTAAAGAAGCGCTCACCCAAACGGGGTGTCGTCGCCGAGTATGAGCCTGGTGGAAGACCATGATCCGTCGCCGCCCGGTAGTAGTAGTCTGATAGCTCATACAACCTGTTTCTCAGACGTAGCATGTCTTTTTTCTCATCCTCTGAAAGTCCTTCGGTTCCCCTTAGCCTGAGCTGTCGCTCTATCAACGGGATGTGTCTTGCGCCTTGGTTGATTTTATCGCCGAGGTTTGACGCGTTCGCTGACGCTATGCTCCCTTCAAATCCGTCTAGGAACGCCTTTTCCTCAGCTGACATATCCCCTGGGGGAACGAACTGTCTTGTGAACCTGTGAAGGCTAAGAAGCGAGGATTGGATGAGCCTGAACGAAAGTTCGCTACCTGTTAAGGGTATTTCCCTAACAGTCGGTTTTTCACTGACAGGAGGCGCCGGAACCATGTAAATTATCCGAAGGACGAGAATAATAGCGTTTAAGGCATGTCAAGCTTTTGTGTAGCCGGACATCTCATATAAGGTGCAGACGTAGTCTGGCTCCTTCTCGCCTGGATTCCAGTCCGCTGTTACGGGGCACTGACTGCCTTCAGGGCAGGGGATTGTCCGGGTTATCTTTTTGACTGTCGCGTGCACGCGCTTTCCAGCAAGTTCTGCGACAGTCTCATCAGTCTTTAATAGTATGTAGCTTGTCTCATTTGCCTTCAGTATGTAGTAGCCGCCACCTTGTGCGCAGTAGCTGTCAAAGGATTTGCCCCAAGGCATCTCAACAACCTCCCCGTCATATTCTATCGTCTCTGAGACATCATCGGTCAAAAGCATCTCAACAACCTCCTCGTCATATTCTATTGTCTCGGGGACATCGTCGGTTGTGGAGTAGGTTCCAGATTCTTGCACGCACCCGGAAAAGATGAGAACTAGAAGCATTGCTGAAAGTATCTGGAGTTCTTTCATTTTCTTATCCGACAAATATCGGGCGCTCACTCAAGAGCCTTGGTAGAGGGAGTTTGCGGTATGGTTTGCCCTTGGTTTTCTCCTTGACCTCGACTGCGACCGCTTCCGCGACCATTGTCTTCTGGTCTTTCTCGCCCCTTGTTCTGACAGACACCATCCCGGATTCGGCTTCTTTCTCGCCTATTACGAGGGTGTAGGGCGTCCACTCGCGCTCAGCATCCCTGATTTTCTTGCCTATGCTCTCGTTTCTGTCGTCGACGTCGACGCGTATCTGCTTTTTGTCCAAATCTTCTGCGAGCTTGACTGCTTTGTCTAGGTATTTCTCAGATATTGGTATGACTCGGATTTGGGTTGGGCAGAGCCACAGTGGAAGCGACGGGGTGCCGCCTTTTGCCCCTGTCATGTGTGCTTTTTCGAGTAGGGCGTATATGATTCGCTCTATCGCACCGGATGGTGAGCAGTGGAGTATTATGGGGTTTTTCTGGCTGCCGTCCGAGCAGGTGTATTTGATGTCGTAGGTTATCCCGTTTTCTATGTCTATCTGGTCTGTTGAAAGCGCTGACGCCTTGTCGAGTGCGTCGACGAAGTTGAACTCGTATTTCAGAAGGAAGTAGAATATGCGCTCCTCCCACATCTCGACAAGCACTGGTTTTCCGAATTCCTTCACAAGGTATTGGACGAACTCCTTGTGTTGCTCGTAGAAGTCGCGGGTTATCCTGATGCCGAGTTCCAAGTCGTCTTTGGAAAGGCCAACCCCTTCGATTGTGTCAACGCACAGGTGGAATCTCTTCGTGTATTCCTTCATGGCCTGGTCTAGGTCTGCGCAAAGGGCGTGAACATCCGGCATCGTGAAGGCCCTGAGCCTTCTAAGGCCTGTTAGTTCGCCGCTTTTCTCTCGGCGGAAAGCGTATCTTGCGAGCTCGTATAGTTTGAGGGGCAGGCACCGGTAGCTGAGTGTTGCGTCATGGGCCATCAAGAATTGCCCGAAGCATGCTGCGAACCTCATGAAGTATTTCTTGTCCTCTGACTCGAGTAGGTATTGTCTTGCAGGGAACCGGCTTAGGTATTTCGCAAGGGTCGGGTGCTCAAGGTCGTACATCAGGGGTGTTTCCACTTCCACGCCGCCATAGTCTAGTATCTTGTCTGTGACGTATGTTTCAAGGAGGGCTTTTATCATCCTGCCTTTGGGGTAGTATCTGAAGTTGCCTGGGTCTGATGCTGGCTCATAATCAACTAGCTCAAGGCGCCTCATGAGTTCTATGTGTGGTGGGGCCTTGTCGACTTGCCTGTTTTTTGCTTTCTCATAATATGAGAATTTCTTGAGTTTGTCGTGTCCTTGGTAGTTGAACTCGGTTATGTCGTGTAGTTGCCCGTCTTCTGTGAGTATGTGCCAGCTCGACTTTAGCTTGTCCTCTTTTTTGATTGCTTCACTGACTTTCTCCTCCTTTTTGCCACCGCCAACTGTTATCGTCCGCGATAGCTCGCTCAGTGGGTGACCCTTGCATTTCAGCTCGAAACTCTTGTACCATCCGAACGGTGCCTTAAGGGCTGTATATTTTTTGGATACTTTGTCGAAGACGTCGTCGAGTACTTTCTTCGCAGTTTTTAGATCTGATAGGTCTGATGACAGGTGCGCGTATGGGTAGATGACGATGTTTTGGCTCTTTACTTGCGCGCTCATCTCGTCGATTACTTTTATGAGCTCGTCTGCGACGTAGTCTGGGTCTGCTTCGTCGGGTTTTTCAACCGCCATGAAGCATACTATGCAGTCTTCGAGCCTGCCAGTCGGCTCCTTCAGCTCCTCAGGCTCCTTGAGTGCCTTCTTCTTTGCCTCAAAGCTGAGGTAGTCGCAGTGCAAAAGTAGTACGCGCATTGTATATCAGAGGTATTTTTGGTATAAAAGGGTTTTTCAGTCGTTTGAGCCTTCTGCCACCACGTCGTGGCGGTGGATGGACTCATGTGATATGACTTTTGCATGTACTCTCGCGTTTGGGAATTTTTTCTCTGCATTGCCGAGTATTTCGCGAACGACGTCCTCGACGAATTTCGGGTTTTCGTGCATTTTCCGGACCACATGCTTTTCGTCCTCGGTCTTCAGAAGGGTGTATACTTCGGATGAGAAGGATTTTTCCGCGCACTCTATCATGTCCTCAAGGCTTATGGGGTCAGCGTATTGTGCGATTATTGTTAGGTACGCGATTGCGCGCTGTATGTGTGGGTATCCTGCAGTCTGCATCGAATGCGGACACACCGTGTTTCCGACAACCTCAACAGATAGTGTCTTTTCGAAGTTCTCACCTTCTCGCACTACTGTGATTGATACTTTGTGGGCCTCGTTTGTTTTCTTGTTTGTTGCAGGGGTTTTTTTCTCGACTATCAAATCTGCCCGCATCGTTATCTCCGCTAGGTTGTGGGGGTGGGTTTTCATAAGCCTTTGGAGAACGTGTTTTTCTATTTCCTCTATTGAGCCTGCGCTTTTTTGCGTCTCCTCCTCGAGCGCTTCTGCTATGGCTTCGATGAGCCTGCTCATGTGAACGCCTTTCTTGTCTTTTTCAAGGTCTATTGTTATCTCCGTCTTCGGGGTGAACTTGTATCTTCTTCCGCGCCAGTTGGTTTCGATGAGTGTTGTCAGGTTTGTTATGCCGACCCGATTCAATTTTTTCCTGACCATTGGTTTGGTGTCTTGTGTGTCTGTCATTTTACATTTATTAGTTTGTGTAGTTGCGGTAGCACCCTTGCCGTGATTTTTTTGGACAGTACCTTGTCTACGAGTGATTTGATGTTTTTCCCACCCTCTGGCTGGAGTATGACTTCGACCCTTGTTTTTGCGATTATTTTCTGGGCGTACTTGAGGTCTTTGTCGTCTGCTATTATTATCTTGACCTGGTCTTTTTTTCTGAGTTTATTCAGGATGCGCTCGTCACTTTTCGCACCAGACGATGGTGGTTTCATATCCGCTGAGACGCAGTCAACGAGCGCGAATATTGTTTTGTCATATAGTGTGCCGTTTGTCTCTAAAACAGTCTCATAACTGCATTTTTTGAGTTTTTTCAGAAGTTCCTTGAGTTCCTTTGCCTGCAGCATCGGCTCACCCCCCGTTATGCACACACTTTTGAGCCCCAGCGACTTCACCTTCTTCATTATGGAGTCGACTGACTTTTCACGCCCGTCTTTCCATGAGTATTTTGTGTCGCAGTAACTGCATCGCATGTTGCATCCGGAAAGTCTTATGAATGTCTGGGGTTTTCCGATGTATCTGCCCTCACCCTGGATGGATGTGAATATTTCAGTTATCTTCATCTGCCTATCACCGCCATGAACTCCCTGAACCTTCCAGTCTTGGGTTTTTCAGCAAGCACCCGGTATTCAAGGATATTGTATCCAGATAGTATGTCATCTATCCAGTCTTTTTCTGAGTAGCTGTAGTGTTCGATACCGTATGGGTTCAGGTTATTTTCGGCCTCACCCGGCTCAAACAACGGCATCTGCGCGAACACTACGGGGGCGACTGAAAGCTGTAGGTCCATGAGTTTCAGTATTTCTTTTTTTGGAAAATGCTCCAGAACGCCGCCTGACGATACTGCGTCGAAGCTGTCTTTTCCAAACTCCTTTAGTATGTCGAAGAAGTCGAGTTGTCTGAAGGTTATGTCTTTGCCGAATCTTTTCGCGTTCTCCTTGGCAGACTCGAGTATGTTCTCGTCTTTGTCGAACGCTGTTATCTTGAAATGATGCGATAGCGGGACCGCCGTGTATCCGGGTCCGCAGCAACACTCGAGGACTGACGCGCCTTTTGATATGTGCCTTAGGTACGTTGGCAGGTCTTCTAATATCGCGGAGTGCGCGTTCTCGTATGTTTTGTCGTCGATGAGTAGTCTGTTGTCTTGTTTGAATTTTTTGTGCCAGTCGCCTTTCATTTTTCGTATTCTATCGGGTCCTTGAGCCCTGCTTTTGCAAAGCCCGCAAGCCTTAGCCTGCAGCTGTCGCATCTGCCGCACGCTTTTTCGCCGCCGACATAACATGACCACGTGAGTTTCAGCGGTGCCCCGAGTTCTGCGCCTTTTTGTATTATCTGGGCTTTGTCAAGCTCTATTATGGGGGTTTTGATGAGTATTGGCCTGCCTTCCACAGCCCTTTTGGTTGCTAAGTCCGCCATTTTCTGGTATGCTTGGAAGTATTCTGGGCGGCAGTCCGGGTATCCTGAGTAGTCGAGGTGGTTGGCTCCGATGAATATGGCCTCAGCACCCTCAACTTCAGCGTATGCCAGCGCAATCGAAAGGAGTATTGTATTTCTTGCAGGGACATATGTTGGTGGTATCACACTTTCTTTGCCGATGTCTGCGAGCTCAGTGTCTTGGGGGACGTCTACGTCGTCGGTGAGTGCGGACCCCCCGATTTGCGCGAGGTCGATTTTCATTATCTTGTGTTTTTTTGCGCCGAGGTATTTCACGATTTTTTTCGCGGAGTCTATCTCTCGCCTGTGTCTTTGCCCGTAGTCGAATGTGAGCGCGTGTATTTCATAGTCCTGCTTTGCGGCGATTGCTGCTGTGACGGTAGAGTCAAGGCCGCCTGACAGAAGGCACACCGCCTTCTTTGTGAGTGTGTCTAGCATATTTTCTCCACCCATTTGCCTTTTCCTTCCCAAAGCCTTATCGAATATATGGGGATTTTGTCCTTTAGTCTTTGATGTATCCACTCTACTATGTGTTCTGCCGTTGGGTTTTCGATTATGTCGTTGAGGTTCTTGTGGTCGAGCTCTTCTATGACTTCGTCTGTGATTATTTTTTTGAGTTTTCCAAAATCCAGGACCATGCCGTCATCTTTCACGTCGTCTTCAAGCACTATCAAAAGCTTGTATGTGTGGCCGTGCATTACCTCGCACTTGCCGTGGTAGTTTGGGAGATAATGTGCTGAGTCAAAATAGAATGTTCTGCCTAATCTCATGTTTTGCACCTCTGTTTAGTTGGTGGGTTTAATCCTCTTTGAACATCGTCTGGGGATAGAAACATTTTGGCTGTCCTTTGGCTTTGCTGCTCCTTGTATTGGGGCCATCCCAGGTTAACGGCGTCCCAAAGCTCAGAACCTGGTTTAAATGCTCTTGCAAGCATATCCCAGGTTTCTAATCTATTAACATTGTATAGCCAGTCTGCTGCCTCAACCATTGTTCCCCTTTCTCTTAAGTAGGAGCTTATTCCATCTGGTAATTGAAAATTACTCAATGCTCCTTTTGGGTGTAGGGCAGCGGTTTCTATTAAGGCAACGCCTGTAAAAGAGTGGAACCCTGTCCTTGTGGTGCAGAAACTTGCCTCATTGCCTTGAGTTGTGTGTGAGTTTCGTAGAATTTCAAGGTCTGAATCCGTTAGCGTATCTCCAAAGCTGTGAATGAATCTATCACCCATGAGATGAGAGTTTTCAATGAGTGTTGTGACAACTGTTTTGCCTTTAGTATCCAAAAAAGAGATGTTTACACCTTTTGGGTCTCTTGTCTTAAAATGTTTTTTTATCTCAGCGCCTTGATGTCCTGTTAGGAGTAGAAAGTCGGTATATCCCTGATTTTGGAAAACCCCGAGTATCAGATCAATTAGGGGGGCTTCGCCTACGGGAAGTAATGGCTTGGGCAATATTTCCAACGCATCTAAAAGTTCTGGGGAAAATCTGGATCTCCGATTTCTTCTTTCCTCTTCAATACTGTATTGAAACCTGTCCCCAACCCCGCCAACGGGTATCACAATCAAAGGTCTTCCTTCTTCAGTCACTTTTTTTCTATCCTCCCGTTTTTCTCGTCTATTTCATCAAGTCTGTCTAGTAGTTTTCTGCATGCGGTTCTTATCGCGTCTGACATGTTGACGAATTTCTTGTCTTCGCCGATGTGTTTTCCGAGGTCGTCTATTATCTGCTGCGGCACCTCAACACAAACCCTAGCCATATTATATTACCCCAATCATATACCTATCATACAGCTATCATATATAAGCTTGTTTTTTTGTCTTGTCAGCTAATATCATTGCATATGGTTGTTTTGGAGGCTTTGCTTTTCGGGGTGGGGCTCGCACTTCTTGTGAAGGGCGCGGACTGGTTTGTTGAGTCAGCCGCCTGCTTGGCTAGGAAAATCGGAGTATCTGAGTTTGCGATAGGTCTGACGCTCGTTGCTGTCGGGACTTCAGTGCCTGAGCTGAGCAACGCCGTGATTGCATCACTTAAGGGGGTTCCAGAGATTGTTCTCGGAGACATAGTGGGTTCAAACATCGCGAACATCGGATTGATTGTAGGCTTGGGCGCAACGGTGTATGGTGTGAAGGCTCGAGGAGATTTGCCGATAAAGGACGGTTACATACTAATATTTTCGATGCTGATGTTTTATGGCTTTTGCTTTGGCGGCGGAATATCAGTGAGTGAGGCGCTCATCTGCCTTTCAGTGTACGTACTCTATGTTGCCCAGATTTTCGAGATAAAACCCCACATTAGGGTGAAACATTATATGCGGCAGTTCGTGGATTTTTTCTGGGGCATAAGCCATCTGGAGTGGAAGAGTAACAGGGGATTCGGGCTGGGCAGACTGAGCATTTTCCACTCTGAGTTAAGAAAGGACCTGCTAATAATCGTTGTCAGCGTAGGAATGCTAGCCTTTGGCGCGAACATGCTAGTTGACTCCGCAGTGTTTTTCGCAGACTATCTCGAAATCCCGAAGAGCATAATCGGAATATCGCTTGTGGCAATCGGCACATCTCTTCCTGAGCTGAGCCTTTGCATATCTGCTGCGAGAAAGGGATACGGGGAGATAATAGTCGGCAACGTCATAGGCTCAAACATAGCAAATACCCTGCTAATATCTTCTATTTCAGCTATTTTGACCCCATTCAGGGTTGGGGGAATAATGCTCTATTTCACGATACCATTCATGATAATGATGAGCATACTCCTTGTGGTTTTGGTTCTGAGAAAGCAGGAAGTAAAGCAGAAACACGGCATTCTACTTCTCGCACTTTATGCGGCTTTCATATTATTTGTGCTGTCGCAGAGCGCTTAGGACTTTTATTTGAAGCTTTTTAATAAGTTCACATGGCCTCAAAGAAAAGAAAATTCTCGATTCTGAAACTAAGCATACTGTCAACGGTTCTTATCGGCATAATACTCGCGATACTCGCACTCGCAGGGGTAGTAAGCTCTACCATAGCGCTTGCAGTATTCGGCCTACTAATTGTCGGGATGCTAGTCCTGCACGGCGGAGCCATGGACATGACAACAGGACTCTCAGATGCGGAAGGTTATGA
>CAYXON010000032.1:0-8678 GCA_964467145.1 uncultured archaeon
AGGTTGTCGTCGTGGTTGACGAGGTTGACAGCGTGGTAGAGGATGTAGTTGTCGTAGTCGTTGATGTCGTCGTTGACGATGAAGTTGTCGACTGCGTGACGAGCGGCGGCTGCGTAAAGCCTGCGATGACGCCCCTATCTGATGCGACAAGCGAGTATATGGCGGCGACTACAACAAGCAATACCACCATTACGACTATGACAATGCCTGCGACTACCACGTCCCCTGGCTTGAACGCTCTACCCAAGGGTTTGCTGCGCTCAGGCCTTTTAGTCTGGAACATGCCAGATGGCCTGCTGTCCGCACCTCCTGAAAGTCTGCTCATAGTTGGAGACATATAGTATTTCAAGGTTTTAATAAAGCCAGCACATAAATTAAGGTGATGCGCCGTGGGTAAAGCAATGATATTAGCGGTTGCCTTTTTGATTATTACCTCAGCCACAGCCCAGCAAGAAGCTGATGACTCGATTAATGAGACTGATTTATCCGAGTATTCTGACCCTGGGATGCTCAATAAAGACCCCATGAACACAGGGATTAATTTCGATGAATCATTCAACCAGATGGAGTTAGACCCAGACGTATCAATTAATCCGACAACAACTACAACAACAACATTAGGGGGCAGGAAAATACCGATTGGCCCCAACCCAGCATACCCAGAGAACATAACCAAACAGACAACAAAATATAATAAAACCAATTCTAATGGAACAATCAAACCTGGCGAAAGCAGCGAGTCAACTAATTTTTGCGGGGGGTCAGATCTTTTCTGCGCCATGGAGTTTGACGGTGGGGGAGACGGAAAACCAGACTGCTGCACAAAAGATAATAACCCAGTCTGCATGAAGTGCCTTGATGAGTGCGTGGCAAAATGCGCCAAACAAGAGCAAGGACTAATCACATGCTTTATGAGCGATGAAACTCCAGTATGCCAGTGCAACAATAACAGACCAACATGCTACGCACTCAGGAGGATTGGGGGGGGAATAGGAGAGGATATAGAGTCCCAACAGCAAACAGGTGGGGGAAATCAGATATTCTACTACATTCTCGCTTTCGGTTTTGTATTGGCTGCATTAGCTGTTTCAGTCCAATTCGTCTACAAGGCCGACGAAGGAAGGAAAAGATAGTCTGCGAATCAGTCACAGCATAGGTAATAGTTCGCCCCGAACATCGCCTGACATATGTAGTTTCCTGCAGACAAGTAGATGTGCCCACCACATGATGTCGTGCTAGAGCAAGACGATACTGTAGAGTACCCGTATGCCTGGCAGGCGTCGCGGGCACCATCCCAGCCGGTCCGCCACTTGCAGCAGCAGTTTGTGCTCTGGGGACATCCTGGGTCGCCTGATGGCACCCATATCGCCTGGTTAAGCTTACATGAGTCGTGACTCATGCATGCAAACATACTCCTTCCAGTTGCAGAGCACGTGCTCTGGCACGAAACCTGAGTAGTCGTAGTAGTCGATGAGGTACTAGTGGTTGAAGATGTGCTAAGGTCGCAGTATCCCCAACTTTGAGGGTGTATCCTACACACAGCGTTGGGGCCGAACGTGGACTTGCAATTTATTGGTGAGCTCACGCAAGAACCTGACAAACAGGACCATTCATATAATGTGTCTCCGCCGCAGTAATCGTATGCGTATCCTGTGGCCTGGCTTAGGCAGTACCCTGGCTCCTTAGCCTGCTCAGTCAGCGAACCTTTCGCGATGTCTGAGTTTGTGCACTGGGAGGCGATTGTTGTGGTAGTCGTCGATGAGGTGGTTGGGTTAGATGGGGGTTTTATGCAGTATGCCTGGCCCCATGGGCCAATTGCGCAAGTTGATGTCGGACCGAACATCTGGGTGCAAGATATGGTAGATTGACCACACAGAGTGAATAAGCACATTGACTCACTGAGCGTTGTCGCGTCCTGGCATGTGTCAGTTTTCTGAACACCCCTGGAGTCGAAGCATGAACCTGGTATGATAGCTTGTACATCCAGGAAAGCGGACCAGTCAGAGTCACTGCACCACGCGTCAGAATCTAGAAGGGTCGTTGACGTCGTGGAGCTGGTTGATGTGTACGGGGTTAGTGTCTTGTTGCAGCAGCACATGCCTGGTGTGCAGTCTCCGTCACCGTATGCTACATGTGATTCGCTGCCACATGTTGTTGAGTTTTTGCAGTACCATTTGTTGTAGCCGCCATCTTCACACGCCATCTCGCATGATACCTCGCTCATGTTCACGCACTTCGCGTTGATGCACGCTTCCCACTCACCACATAGCTCATAGGGTTCGGTGCTAGAGCGGAATATGCACTCCGCAGATGTTTGGCCTGGGTGCACGCACCTCGGCTTTTCATAGTACATTATTATATTTCCCTGATAACATTTGGTATAGTTTATGTCTGGGCCGCAGTCATCGTTTACTGTGCACTTTATGCTGGGCTGAGTCGTAGTTGTTGTGTCTGGTAGATTCTGGACTTCAGATGTGGTCGTGGTCGTCGGGATACTCGTTTGCTGGGTTGTCGGAGGGAGTATTATGTCTGGCAATGTCGTCGTCGGTTCTGTGGATGGTGTCTCGTCCCTGTCGCAGAGTTGGTTGTTGTTTGCGTCAAGGCAGCATGAGTTTCCAACCCGCATGTAGGGTGGATTGCAGACGATGCCAAGGGATTTGTCTCCGCCGCCTAGGATGTCTGCGAATTGGTTGCCACTTAGGGAGTCGGTTATGCAACCGCATGCGAGAACAAGAAGTAGTAGGACAATCAGTCGCATGAAATCTTATTAGATTAGATGGTATTTTAAGGCTTTTTTCCGAGGGCGTTGATGTATATTGTATGGATAAGTTCATGAGGGCTGCACTTGATGAGGCCCTGAAGGGTCTTTCAGAGGGTGGAATACCCATCGGCAGCGTTTTGGTAATTGACGAGAAAATCGTCGGCAGAGGCCATAACAGGCGTGTTCAGAAGGGCAGTGCAATACTCCATGCTGAGATGGACTGCCTTGAGAACGCAGGACGGCTTAAGGCTTCAGACTACGCGAAAGCAACGCTTTACTCCACACTCAGTCCATGCGACATGTGCAGCGGAGCAGTCCTACTCTATAAGATTCCAAAGGTGGTTGTCGGCGAGAACATTAACTTCAAAGGCCCTGAAGAGTACGTCAGAGGTCGAGGAGTTGAAGTCACAGTCACCAATGACCCAGAGTGCATAAAGGTCATGTCTGAGTTCATAAAAGACAAACCCAGACTCTGGAACGAGGACATAGGGGTGTGAACTTCGGCGCACACCGAATGAAACAGCGGCTGTTTTTATTGTCCTAATTCAATCGAGGTATGGGATATGGAAAAAATCACGGTTCTGCTGCTGACTACATTGCTGGTTTTAGGTTGCATTACCCCAGACAAGACGACGACCACATCAATACCCCAGACTTCAACTACGCTGGGGGCAGAGCCTAAGACCACGACAACCCTTGCCGCAGATGATGGAAAAAGCACCCCCGAAGGAATTTCTAATGTTGTTTCAGCAAATAACAAGTTGGCAATAGACCTGTACCATGAGCTTTCAGACGGCGACGAAAACATGTTCTTCTCGCCTTGGAGCATATCATCAGCTCTTTCAATGACGTATGAGGGCGCCAGGGGAAAAACCGCAGATGAGATGAAAACTGTTTTGCATATCAAAGGCGACGACGACGTCAGAAGATCGTCTTTTGCCGCAGTGCAGTCCAGCATAAACAGTGGAGACAATGCGTATAGTCTGTCAACAGCAAACGCCCTGTGGCTTCAGAAGGACTACCCATTCCTTGAGGACTACACTTTTACGGTTTCAAGATACTACTCCAGCACTGCAACAAATGTTGACTTCGTCGGTGAAACCGAGAAATCAAGGCAGACCATCAACGCCTGGGTCGAGGAGAAAACAAACGAAAAAATAAAGGACCTGATACCAAAAGGCCTTTTAGACAGCACGACAAGGCTGGTCTTAACCAACGCCATATATTTCAAAGGCTCATGGCAAAACCAGTTTGACAAGGCGCTGACCGAGGAGCGGGACTTCCACATAACAGCTGACAGGACAACAAAGGCGCAAATGATGTCCTTTGGCAAGAGAGAAACCCTCAACTACGCGGAGACGGGAAAAATGCAGCTGCTTGAGCTGCCTTATGAGGGGGACAGTGTCTCGATGCTCATTATTCTGCCAAAAGAGGATAACCTCGATTCAGTTGAGTCATCGCTCACCGAAGAGAACCTGATGGAATGGCAAAAGAGCATGATAAAACAAAAGGTTATGGTTTCTGTGCCAAAGTTCAAGATGAAGACCAAATACTCCCTAGGAGATAATCTTAAGGAAATGGGCATGCCAACCGCATTCTCAAATGATGCGGACTTCTCAGGCATGGACGGAACCAGAAAACTTTACATAAGCGCGGTCGTACACCAGGGTTTTGTGGAAGTTGATGAGGAAGGGACTGAAGCTGCGGCTGCAACAGGGGTTATCGTAGCGGGGATGACAGCTATGCCAGATTATAAGGTCTTCAACGCAGACCACCCATTCATCATCATAATATCTGAAAAAGACAACGGCAATATCCTTTTCATGGGGCGCGTGACAAACCCAACAGCATAGGATACCTTAAAGATGCATCTTCTTCAGCCGCTCGCACGCCTCTATCACGTCAGCTTTGTGTCCGAATGCGCTGAACCTTATGAAGCCTTCACCAGCTGGTCCGAACCCGGAACCTGGGGTTGTGACAACGAACGCTTTCGTGAGTATCTGCTCGAAGACATCCCATGATTTTTTTCCAGGGAATCTCGCCCAGATGTATGGTGCGTTGTCGCCCCCATAGGATTCCACACCCACTTCGTCAAGCACAGTCTTTATTATTTTCGCGTTCTCCATGTAGAAGTCTGTGGTCGCGCGCATCTCAGAAAGCCCCTCGCCGTCAAGTGCTGCAAGGCCCCCGGACTGGACTATGTTTGATGCACCGTTGAAGAGGGTAGTCATGACCCTGTTCCAGTCGTCTATCACTGGTGAGCCGTCGTCGTATCTTAGTTTTTTAGGAACTACAGTCCAGCCGAGCCTTACGCCTGTGAAGCCGATTGGTTTGGAAAATGAGTTGACTTCTAGCGCAACATCTTTTGCCCCTTTTACTTCAAATATTGTCTTTGGCAGGTTTTTGTCGCGTATGTATTCGCTGTATGCAGCGTCAAACACTATTATTGAGTCGTTGTCTTTTGCGAAATCAACGAGCTCCTTCAGCTGTTTTTTTGATGCGACAGCGCCTGTGGGGTTGTTTGGTGAGCAGAAGTATATTATCTCAGCACCGTGGGCGTGCTCAAGGTTTGGGAAGAATTTGTTTTCTGGCGTGCACTCCATGTAATCTATCCCCGTGAACTGCTTCTTTGCCTCGTCGTATTCGCCTGTCGCCCCGACTATCACCGAGCCGTCGACGTATACGGGATATGAGGGGTCCTGTACCGCTATTGATACTTTGGGGCCGAACATCAGCTCAAGCCGTCCTATGTCGCATTTTGCGCCGTCTGAGACGAACACCTCATCAGCCTCGATTGCGCCACCATATAGTTTTTCAGCTATCTTAGACCTTAACTCCGTTAGTCCCTGCTCGTCGCCGTAGCCGCTGTAACCCTCTTGTTTTCCGAGGCCCTTTGACGCCTCAGTCAGCGCCGAGGTTATGTGGGGCTTAAGAGGCTCAGTAGTATTACCTATGCCGAGGCTTATTATTTTTGCCCCAGGGTTAGCCTGCTGCACCTTCTTCTTTCGCCTGTTTATCTCAGGGAATAGGTATCCGCTCTTTAGTTTCGCGAAGTTCTTGTTTCTTGCAACCATGTCTTATCACACATTAGGGTTTTTACAATATAACGCATAAGCGTCGAACTGATTCTGAACTGATTGGACTGCGTCAACCGTTTTTATGTCGCCAGTTTTCGGGCACATAAGCCTGGGACAATCAGTAAATGCCTTGTTTTCGAGAGTGTATTTACCGTAGAAACACTGCAGAATCATCAACTCCTTCTCCTTCACAAGACCTAAATCTATTTTAGTCACCTCAATCCCCTTTCTGTTGGATGCTGTGACCACCCGGTCAAGATACATTTCACCGCACTTTTTCTCGTAAACGTATACGAAGCTGTTCGGGTCAAAACCCGCCCGCTGCACGCACTCATAGACGGAGGGTGGTGCGATAGTTGAGGTTGTTGTCGACGGAAGAGACGTGGATGATGGCGGCGGCGCCATAGTCGTTGACGTAGTTGATGTTGTTGTGGAGGTCGTTGAGGATGTCGTTGGATAAACGACAGGCGCGTAATTTCTTGGGAAAGCCAGCATAAGATAAGGCTCAGACAAAGCCATGGCATATGTCACAAACACCATTAAAACGATGAAAATAACGTGCTTCGACACCATAAGATAATATTGTCTGCGACCGTATTTAAGATGCTGGGTTAAATTATAATGCATGAGACATGTCAAAGACATAATGTCAACACCCGTAGCCTCAACATCCGAGAACTCAACCATTCAGGACGCTGCAAGGCTTATGGCAGAAAAGAACATAGGCTCACTAGCAGTAGTTGAAGGGGATAAAATAATCGGGATACTCACTGAGCGTGACATATCAAAGAAGATAGTTGCAGAAAACAGAAACCCGTCACAGGTAAAGGTCGCAGAGATAATGAACAGGAACATAATCACAACACCACCTGACACGACAGTCGATGAAGCAGCATCAATAATAGCTGAGCGGCATTTCAGAAGGTTGCCGATAGTCGACGACGGAAGGCTCGTCGGGATGATAACCCAGACAGACATAGAAATCGCCCTAAGAGACGAAGCCATAAACGAGTCAAAGGCGCGGCTCAGAGACCACTACAAGTTCGAGGAACAAATAAGGGAAAAAGAACAGAAGATAGAGGATATGGAAGATAAAATAAACGGAAAATGAACAAATACCTGAAATACAACCCCCAAGACAGGAAAATCGCGTACTTCTCGCTTGAGATAGGACTGTCAGCGCAGCTTCCCACATACGCTGGAGGGCTGGGGATACTCGCAGGAGACACGATAAAATCGTTCGCAGACCTCAAGGTCCCCGCAGTCGCAGTATCACTCCTTAACGAGAAGGGATACTTTTACCAGCAGCTTGACCAAGACGGCAACCAGACTGAAGTGGACACGAACTGGAACCACCGAGACTATATGACAAAGCTTTCAGACAAGATAATAGTAAACCTAGAAGGCCGAGACATACTCGTCCAAGCCTGGGTATATGAAGTCAACGGCTTGACAGGCGGTGTCGTGCCAGTGATATTTCTTGACACGAACCTTGACGCAAACCAGGAGCAAGACCGCGCAATAACAAAACACCTCTACGGCGGAGACAGAAGATACAGACTCATGCAGGAGGCGCTCCTCGGCATAGGTGGGGTCAGGATTCTCCAGATACTCGACCACGAAAACCTGCAAGCATACCACATGAACGAGGGACACTCAGCGCTTCTGACGCTTGAGCTAATGGACAGGTACAAAAACGACCTCGAACGAGTCAGGGAACTGTGTGTGTTCACAACCCACACATCAGTTGCGGCAGGACATGACTCATTCGACATCGAACTAGCCAGAAGCGTCCTAAGAAACTTCTGCGACGTCGAAACGCTAAAACACGACAACATCATAGACCAAAACAACAAACTAAACATGACCTACCTCGCACTCCACCACAGCAAATACATAAACGGGGTCGCGAAAAAACACGGGGAAGTATCGCAGAAGATGTTTCCAGGCTACAGCATAGACGCCATAACAAACGGCATACACACAAGAACATGGGTCTCAGACGCGATGTCAGAGGTGTTCGACAGGCACCTGCCATCGTGGAGGAACGACCCGTACACACTCAGGAACGTGTTGAACATATCAAGGGATGAGATATGGCGGGCCCACGAGAAGGCTAAGAAGACGCTGATAGACTACGTCAACGGACAATACAGCAGCGGAATGGACTACGACACGCTCACAATAGGTTTCGCCCGCAGGGCGACAGCATACAAGAGGGCGGACCTGCTGTTTTCTGACATAGAAAGACTCAAAAAAATTGTCGCAGAAAAAGGGAAGATACAGATAATATACGGTGGCAAAGCCCATCCCAGCGACGGGCAAGGCAAAGACTTCATAAGAAAAATATTCAAACACATAAAAGAACTCAAAGGCACAATCCATGTAGAGTATATACAAAACTACGAGATGTACACCGCAAAACTCATGGTATCCGGGTGTGACATCTGGCTCAACACCCCACTAAGGCCGAGGGAAGCCTCAGGAACATCAGGTATGAAGGCTGCAGTAAACGGCGTCTTGAACTTCTCAGTGCTCGACGGCTGGTGGCTTGAAGGACACATCGAAGACTACACAGGCTGGAGCATCGGCCCAAGGCCAAAAGACAAAGAAGAAGAGACAGACCACATAGCCGACGTCGAAGACCTATACAACAAACTTGAAAACAAGATAATACCACTCTACTACGAAGACAAAACCTGGTGGAATGAGATGATGGCACAGAACATCGCACTAAACGGCAGCTTCTTCAACACCCACAGGATGGTAAGCCAATACGTCATGCAAGCATACTACCAGTGAAATCAACTCACTCTAGCACTACGTCTTTCTTGCAGTAA
>CAYXON010000033.1:0-326 GCA_964467145.1 uncultured archaeon
ACGTTCACTGGCAGGTGGTAGTCGGATTTCATAAGGCGCATAATCCCCTCAACCTCGTCTTCTATGTAGCAGAAGCTGCGGGTCTGCAAGCCGTCCCCGAACACGGTCAAATCCGCACCAGACAGAGCCTGTGAGATGAATGCTGGCACGACGCGGCCGTCTTTGGCGCGCATCCTGGGCCCGTACGTATTGAAAATCCTCACAATACGGGTGTCGATGTTGTGGGTGTTGTGGTAGGCCATGACAAGGGCTTCGCTGAATCTTTTCGCCTCATCGTAGACGCTTCTGGGCCCAATCGGATTCACGTTGCCCCAGTAGGTTTCGGG
>CAYXON010000033.1:336-8605 GCA_964467145.1 uncultured archaeon
CCAGTATTCTTCACGCTGGGGATGCTGCAGGGGGTCACCGTATACTTCGGATGTTGAAGCCTGAAGGTATTTAGCACCTTTTGCTTTTGCGACCCCGAGTGTGTTCAGTGTTCCGAGGCTGTCGACTTTTAGGGTCTGTATCGGAAGCATCAGGTAATCTATGGGGCTTGCAGGGCATGCGAAATGGAGTATGTAGTCTACGTCTTCGTCAACGCGTATCTCCTTGCTCACGTCATGCTTTACGAACTTGAAATTTTTGTTGTCTTTGATGTGTTCGATGTTTCGCATGGACCCGGTTATGAGGTTGTCCATGCAGATTACGCGCCAGCCGTTCCCAAGGAGTCTGTCGCACAGGTGTGAGCCCAAAAATCCTGCGCCCCCTGTGACGAGCGCGGTTTTCATCTTAGTTTAGCCTCAACAGCGTCGATGTCGAGGTTTGTCAGGTACGCTCTAAGGTTTTTTTTGATTTCAGGGTGTATTAGCCCGTACTCAATAGAGGCCTTAAGGTACTCCAGCTTGTTGCCGATGTCGTAGCGGACTCCTTCAAACTCGAACCCATATATTTGCTCGTGTTTGTTTAGTGATTTGAGCCCGTCTGTGAGCTGTATCTCCCCTCCTGCGCCGGGTTTTGTCTTTTTGAGCTCGTCAAATATCGACGGCGACAGGACGTAGCGGCCGATTATGCCGAGATTTGACGGTGCCTTATCACGCGATGGTTTCTCAACTAAATCCTTAAGTTTGTAAAGTCCTTTTGAGACCTCTTGACCGTCTATGACTCCGTAGCTTGATATCATCTCGGGCGGTATTTTTTCGACTGCTATCACAGAGGATTTGTTTTTTTTGTAAAGGTCGAACAACTGTTTTATGCAGGGGGTTTTGGAAAAGACTATGTCATCTCCAAGTAGCACCCCGAATGGTTCGCCGCCGACGTGTTTTTCTGCGCGAAGTATAGCGTGCCCGAGTCCTAGCGCACGCTTCTGTCTGATGTAGTGTATGTCGACGAGGTCTGCGATGCCTTCTATCATCTGCTTCAGATTTTCCTTGCCTTTGGCGTCAAGGGTTTCCTCAAGCTCAACGGATCTGTCGAAGTGGTCTTCGATGGCGCGTTTGCCGCGGCCTGTTATTATGAGTATGTCATCTATGCCTGCTGCAACGCATTCTTCGACCACCAACTGTATGCTTGGTTTGTCAACGAGCGGCAGCATCTCTTTGGGCTGTGATTTCGTTGCTGGCAGAAACCTTGTACCCAACCCGGCAGCGGGTATTACGGCCTTCATCTTAGGATAAGAATATGATTGGGGAGATTATAAAACCTTGCTTTTTACCAGCAAAGGCCCTCGTATTCGACGTCAGAGGGCAAAAGGTCTCTGTTTACTATGTGTCTTGCGTCAAATACGCGTTTGTTTTTCATCTTTGAAAAGTCTATTTTCTTGAACTCCTCCCACTCTGTCATGACGATTGCGAGCTCACTCCCGTTTAGCGCGGCATCGAGGGATTTTGCGTATTCTATGCCTTTAATCATCTTCTTCGCTGACTCAATCGCTTTCGGGTCATATCCGACGACTTTCGCCCCCATTTTCTTGAGGCCTTCGATGACTGGTATCGCGGGGCTTTCTCTCATGTCGTCTGTGTCTGCCTTGAACGCGAGCCCCAGTACCGTGACTTTTGCGCCCTTGAGCTTGTATTTTTTGGCGAGCATCTCAACGACGACCTTCGGCTGATTTTCGTTGACTTCAAGTACCGCCTCAAGGAGTGTTGGCTTAACCCCGACGTCTATTGCCTTGTGCACGAGCGCCTTCACGTCTTTGGGAAAGCATGAGCCCCCAAATCCGGGACCAGCATTGAGAAACGACGGAGATATCCGGTGGTCAAGGCCCACGCCCTTTGCGACATCGTACACGTCGACTCCGAGTTTTTTGCAGACGTTTCCTATCTCGTTTATGAAGCTGACCTTGGTTGCAAGAAGCGAGTTGCTGGTGTACTTTATCATCTCAGCGGTTTTTAGGTTCACCCTAAGTACTGGGGCTGTGAAGTCGTGGTAGATTCTCTCAATGAGGTCGCCGTCTTTGTCGTTGAGGCTTCCGATGACTATTCGGTCTGGTTTCATGAAGTCTTCTATCGCAGCGCCTTCGCGAAGGAACTCTGGATTCATCACGACACCGAATGCGGCACCTGCTTTTTTGCCCGATTCTCGCTCAAGAACGGGTATCACATGCTCTTCGGTGGAGCCGGGTATGATTGTGCTTTTGACGACGACTACGTGGTATGAGTTTTTTTTAGCGAGCACCGCGCCTATTTGGGCGCTCACCTCCTTCACATACTTCAGGTTTATGCTGCCGTCGTTGTCAGAGGGTGTGCCGACGCAGACGAATGTCGCATCAGAGTCCATGACGCTCGACTCAAGGTCAAGGGAGGCCTTAAGGCGTGTGGGGACGACGTGGTCGAGTATGTCCTGCAGTCCCTTCTCGTAAATCGGCGGCTTTTTAGAGTTTATCATGTCGACTTTCGCGGGGTCTATGTCAACGCACGTGACTGTGTGCCCTTTTTCCGCAAATCCAGCAGATGTTATGAGGCCAACATACCCTGAACCGACAACAGATACTCTCATCTTATGTGAAGTAGAATAGGTGGTAAACGATTAAAAAGGTTTTTTTAAGCAGGTATCATATTTGATACTATGACCAAGGTTGACGACGTCGACTTAAGCATACTAAAGCAGCTCCAGGAGGACTCCAGAAGGAGTTTCCGCGATATTTCCGAAAAACTCGGAGTTTCTGAGGGCACAGTCTACAACCGCGTCAACAAGCTCAGAGAAACTGGAGTCATAAAGAACTTCATAGTCGACATAGACTACGCAAAGCTCGGATACGACCTGACAGGGGTCATAGGCATAAGGGCTAAAGGCGGCAGACTCCAGGAGATAGAGGGCAAAGTCGCAAAAGAGAAGAACGTCACCGCAGTATATGACGTAACAGGAGAGTACGACGCCATAATCGTCGCTAAATTCAAAGACAGAGACGACATGAACAAGCTCGTCAAAAAACTGACTGCAATGGAAAATGTCGACAGGACATACACCATGGTCGTCCTCAACGTGATAAAGGAAAAACACGGCCTCGAACTGGAATAAAAGGTAGTAGTACGCCAAGCTATATCTTCTTTTAAGTGTTTTTTACACTTTTCTGAAATAGGTAAAAAATGAATCCTAAAACATGCTTTATCCTGGCAATTCTAGTCTGCGGATGCATACAGGAACAAACACCGAAAACAACAACCACAACAACCACCTCATCTTCAACATCTTCCACAACCACAACAACTTCGTCAACTACCACATCAACCACATTGGAGAGGTTACTAGTCTGCGACAGAGAATTCGAAAGGGATGAGAGCGTAGTTTCAAATTGTAAGAACATGCTGTCAATGACGGAGTTCACAAGAAATGAAACCGCCACAGTAACATACGCCCTTATCACCCCAACAGTCAGAAACATCTCAAGCACACTAGCACAAGTCAACGAAGGAGACTGCGAGTATGAAGGAAGCGTAAAAACTAGATACACTGGATACATGAGCTGCAACACACCGATAGATAGGCTAAAGATAAAACCAAGAATTGAGACAATGCAGGACAAAAAAGGCGAGCCTGAAAAAAAGAACATCTACGCGCTCCCTGAATGCAATGACAAGGCCGCGTTAGTTGATGAATGGGGGATTTACTGCGCAGATAACTACGCAATAACACAAGACGACCCGAACCTTTGTGCATCAAACTACTGCATAGCATACATAACAGGCGACAAAAACGTCTGCAAAGACAAAGACCAATTATGTGCTGCCTTGTCTGAAAGAGACTACGGCAAATGCAAGGACATATACCAAAGGGAAGACTGCATGATAGAGTACAGCTACTTCACAAACGATATTGAACTCTGCAAACGCACCTACGGCAAATTGTCAGAAACCGTCTGCTACGGCATCTGGGCATTCCAGCGAGGCGACACAACATACTGCAAAAACTTCAGAAAAAGCCAGGACATCAAAGAATGTGAGGCACGCTATTTCAGCAGCATAGCCTACGAAAAATCTGATGAGGAGATATGCAATAACATAGAACTCCCAGGCAACAGAAACGGGTGCATAACCTCGGTGAGGGCGGGATATACCCACGAAACAAACCCGCTAAAAATACTAGTAGAACATCAAAAAATCACAAACAACAATACCAGATAAAAAAATGGGGTGTGTGGATGGTTGAGACATTTGCTACAAGCCAGTACAAGGAGAAGTTCCTCGGAAATCTTACTTTCACGCAAAGCGCGCTCATTGCCGCAGCAGCAATGCCTGCAGTTTTTTTGGCGACGCAAGGATACCCGCAACAATATCTTATTGGATACGCGGCATTATTCATCCTGTTCTATGCGTTAGTGGCCTACTTCGGACTTGATGAGCTCGCAGCATCTGTCATAAAATACGAGACATCAGTCAGAAGGATTTTATGGCACAACAGGAGGATGAAAAAATTCATAGGCGTTGAGGACATACGCGACGACACGGTATACACCTGCGACGGAAGGCTGCTGTCAGTCATAAAAGTATACCCCAAAGACCTCGGAGGACTTGGTGAGACTGAAGTTGAGAGGGTGCTGGCAGGGTACGGGACATTCCTGCACGAGCTCAGCACTAACATACAGATAATAATGTCCTCAACCGAAGTCGACGTCGAAGGATACCTCAGAACCCTAAGGGAGAAGGTGCTCGTGTCAGAGAATAAAAACAGGCTAAGTTACTTCGAGCACTTCAGCGAATTTCTCAGAAGAGTAGTCAACTCAAAGACTGTCACAGACAGGGAATACCACATAGTCATAACACAGCCCGCCTCAGAGGACATTAAAAAATCAACCAACGACCTTGACGCAAAGACTAAAAACCTCATAACAAGCCTGAAAGACGCGGCAATAGAGTGCTCAAGGCTCGGCACAGACTCGCTTGTAAGGTTCTACGCCAACTTCTACAACCCAAGGTTCGCACCAACTTGCGCGTGCCCCACAACAATAACATTTCATGAAAACGAACAAGGACTGAAACAAGCAACAGAGTGGCTGAAAAATTGGGATGGTAAGATGGACCCCTTTTTCCCGATTTCCCCTGAAACGCGCAAGACATTCGAGAAAGGGGGGCTTGACACTGCGCCAGAGTCCCCGGGCAAAAGAACCAACGTCGTCGACCAGCTGATGCCGACATCAGTTGACATACAAAAGGACTGCGCCGAAATATACAAGCTACATCGCGTGCTTTACACCCTCAGGTTTCCCGCAATCGTGCACCCAGGGTGGCTGACAAAGCTCATAAGACAAGCAATAGATTTTGACCTGGTATTTCACATACACCCGCTGTCCGCGAAAACTAGCATAGACTACCTCCAAAACGAGATAACAAAACTCGAAACAGACGTGACCGTAAAACAGAGGGAGGGGCTACTTGTTGCAGAACGCGACAAAGTAAACCTGCAGAAGGTGCGGGAGCTTCTGAACCGCGTATCACGTGATGAGGAAAAATGCTTTGACGTCGCCTTGTACGTGAACGTGAAAGCCTACACGAAAAAGGACCTCGACCTCGCGGTGATGAGGATACGCGACGTCATGGAGGGCATGAACGTCCAAGTCAGGTGCGCCAACTGGGAGATGGAGGACGCGCTCAAAAGCTGCTACCCACTAGCCCAAGACCTGCTGGGAGAAAGACGCGACAGGATGTTCCCCTCATCAGCTGTCAGAGACAGCTACCCGTTCATACTATCATCGCTTGAAGACGCCGGAGCTGGTGCCGCAGTCGTCGGATACAACCAACTCAACGGGATACCGGTTCTTCTGGACCTTTTCAGACAACCCAACCCACACGTGCTAGTGCTCGGAAGCTCAGGTAGCGGGAAATCATTTCTTGTGAAGAAATTGTTCCTTTGCATGGCGCTCCAAGACATCGACATATTCATAGTCGACCCACAAGGGGAGTACTCAAAGGTTGTGCGCGAGATGGGAGGGAACGTCATAAAACTAGGCCAAGACAGCAGCTCAAGCCTGAACCTCTTTGACCTTGCACTTGACACATACGACAACCGCAAATCCTCCATAAAAGCCTTCTTCAACATATTACTAGGCCAAAAAAACGACGCATTCGATGCGGCATCATCTGGCATAATAGACAAGACCATAGACAACGCCTACAGGAAAAAAGGGATATACCCGGATGAGCCAAAGACTTACTTCAGACAGCCCCCGACGTTCACAGACCTTTACGAGGCACTAAACCAATTCACCAAAGACGTAGGACAGACAACACAGCAGTGGAGGCAGACCACCGCCGAAACACTCCTAACCAACATGACACCGCTTGTGAGCGGGGATATGAGATACCTAAACCAACAAACCAGCGTCGACCTTTCCGGCAAAAACATAATCTGCTTTGACACATCATCAACCACAGCCTACAAAAAAGAGCAGAGAGCCCTCGCACTGTTCATAGTATTCGACTTCATATACACGTGGGTCAGAAGACAAAGCAGCACCCGGAAAAAAATGATAATAGTCGACGAGGCATGGAGCGTATTCGAAAACAACCAAGACTACCTCGGCCCCATCGCAAGATGCGGCAGAAAAGACAACATATCACTTGTGATGATAGACCAGAACGTCGAAGACCTGCTCTCAAAGGACGAATCAGGAAACACGAAAGGCCACGCAATACTCGGAAACACATCCACGAAATTCATACTCAGACAAGAGGCGGCGGCCATGAAGCTTGTCGGCGAGAAGTTCGCGCTAACAAAAGGCCAGAGCATGTTCGTACAAAACGCAGGAGTCGGAGACGTCCTTATGCTAACCCCTGCCGTGAAGCTACCGATATATGTTCTCGCAAGCGAGCGCGAGAAGAACATGCTTTCAACAACACCCCATGAGCTTGAGGCGCTCAAGAAAAGCGCGCCAAGCGCACACCTGAACCTGTGCTTTGACGCGTCCAGGGACTGCGTGCTCCCCACCGAGATACTTGAAGAAAACCAGATAAGAAGGCTTGAATGCGAAGGATACAAGGAGATAGTCGATACAGGAATCACATTATGTGAGAGGACAGTATACTACGTGAAGGCACCAGATTGTGAGGATGCGATACACTTTCTCAGAAAGACCCTGATTATGAAGTATATGCAGCGCCTTACCGGCAGGGGAGCTGAAAACGGACACCCAACCAGGGTATTCCAAGGAGAGGGGTTTGAGCCGGATGTGACAGTCGCCCCAGAAAACAGCACACCAACTGCGATAGAAATCCTAACACGCGAGGACATCACAACACCCACACAAATTACACGTAAGAAGCTAGCAGAACTTAGGCGCTCAAACAGGTGGAAGACTGTGTTTTTCGTAGCCCCAAACGACGAGGTTAAGGCAATGGCTGAGGAATTAGGTTACGCGAACGTCATAGCCTGCCACCAGCTACCTGAGAAGATGAAACAACATCTCACGGGAGGGAACTACACACCCGCATGAAGATGGACCATCTGATAAACATCATAACCACATACTACACGGCGCTAACAGGACATCAAAAAACTGTTGTTGACGCGTTCGCAATAATCCTGCTGATGTCATTTCTGAGCCTGGCTGCAAAAAGATTTAATTTCAGGACTCTGCAGAAAGATGCAGAGGTCGTTTTGAAAACCACGCCAAAAAAAGTTTTATCAAAGGATAAAAAAGACGTTAAGATAGGGTGCCGCATTAATGAGCCAACGCCGCCCAAAGCGGCTAAGATTGAACCAAAAATCAATGAGACAACACCACATCCTAAGGAGAATGCATCTTCTTTTTTCGGAGATTGCGTGAACGCAATCGCAGACATGGGATTAATCCGCGCCATCGGACTGGCGGAACTCACTACCCTTTGCAAGTTATATGGTTTTGTGTGGGTGTGCGAGAGGAACTACCTCGAAGCCTGCGCAATCTTTCCGCAAGCGGCAGGCCTTTTCGCGCAAGCCCCTGTGAAGTGGGCTGACGCAGTTGATTTCGCAAAAAACGCGAACGCAATCGTGCTAACAGACGCGCAAAACGTCAGAACCGAATGCCAGAGGAATGGTGTCATGTGCGCTGGCGCAGGTGATTTAAGGAGATGGACGAACCACTAAACCCCCGCGAGGGCATAAAGGCAGTAAGGGAGGGGGTGGGGGCGAGGATAGTCGGAAACGATGAGGCCATAGACCACATGCTGATATGCCTTTTTGCAA
>CAYXON010000034.1:0-3749 GCA_964467145.1 uncultured archaeon
AAAAATGAGTTAGGAGGTGGCCTTTTGCCTAAGCCACCTTGTTTCTGAGTATTATCCCGTTTAGGCCGTTTATCATCGCGTCAACTGATGCGAGGACTATGTCTGCGCCTGCTCCTTCGGCTGTGAATATTTTGCCGCCGCTTTTCAGCTTAACCAAAATCCTCACAACCGCGTCGGTGCCGCCTGATACTGCGTCGACGTGGTATTCCGCAAGCTCGAATGGGACGTCTTCGACGCACGCTCTTATCGCGCTTATTGCAGCATCGACTGGGCCTGTGCCGTCAGCTGATGATTCGACTACGTCGCCGTTTTTCTGCAGCTTAACGGTTGCGTGGGGTGTTATATGGTTGCCGGCGGTCGCCACAAGGTCTATGAGTTTTATGGGTTTTTCCCTCTTCTGGCCCAGGACCTCGGATGCTATTGCGTCAAGGTCGACGGACGTTACTCTCTTGCCTTTGTCGCCTATGAACTTGATTTTGTCATAGACTTCCCTGACTTTTTCATCCGTCATCTTGAACCCGGATTCTTCAAGGAGCTTGTTGACCGCCTTTATGCCGACGTGTTTTCCAAGGACGAACCGTCTTTTGGCGCCGACTATCTCAGGCTTTATGGGCTCGTAGGTGCTTGGTTTTTTCAGGATTCCATCGACATGGATTCCTGCCTCGTGGGTGAATGCGTTCTCGCCGACTATCGCCTTGTTCGGGGGCACATATACTCCTGTGAGTTTTTCGACTAGTTTGCTCAGCTTGTTGACTCCCTCTATTCTGAGTTTGAATTTGTGGCCTGTGTTAAGCCGAAGGACTACCGCGACCTCCTCAAGCGGTGTGTTGCCTGCCCGCTCACCGAGTCCGTTGACGGTGACGTTAACGCATGTCGCCCCTGCTTTGACGGCGGCGACTGTGTTGGCTGTGCCCATCCCGAAGTCGTCGTGACAGTGCACGCCCACTGGTATCTTCGCGCGCTTGACTATTTTTGAAAACATTGCCTTGGTGTCGTCTGGCATTAGTATGCCGACTGTGTCTGCGACCGTGAACCTGTCAGCTCCCGCGTCTTTGGCGGCCTTCATCACCTTCAATAGGTAGTCTACGTCTGTTCTTGAGCCGTCCTCGCAGCATAGGTCGACTTTCACGCCTTGGTCTTTGATGTATTCTGTCAGCTCCGTGACGGATGCGAGTATCTTCTCTCTTGTGCTTTTGAGCTTCCACTTGATGTGAAGGTCAGATGTTGGTGCGACAAGGAATACTGAGTCCACATCGCATGCGAGCGCCAAGTCCACGTCTGATTTTAGTATCCTGGCGAAACTTGATATTTCTGCCTTTAGTCCTTCGTTGGCTATTGCCTTTATGCTTTGCCGCTCGCCTTCGCTTGTGCAGGCGCTGCCTGCTTCTATGATGTCCACGCCCAGGTTGTCAAGGGCCTTCGCTATCTTTAGCTTGCTATCCAGTGTGAGGGATACACCAGGGGTTTGTTCCCCGTCCCTTAATGTTGTGTCCAAAAACAATATCTTAGCCATTTTTTGGGTTGTATGTGAATACGCGCATGAGGGGAAAAATAAGTTTTATGCGCGTTTTTTTAAAAGTCCTTGTTTTTTGGGGGGTTTATGTGGAGGCTCAGCCCCCAATTATAATGGAGCCTATGCTAATGGTGAGTAATGTGCTTTGCGCTGTCTGTTTATAGTGTGGCTCCATCTTTACAGGTTAAATATCAGGCGACAGGGTTATTTAAGCTTTTCTATGTGGTTCGGAGGTGGTCTTATTTGTATCTCACCCTAGAGAGTATTGTTTGAACTCTCTGGATTGTTTCTGAGTCTGGTTTGTAGCCGGCAAGCAGGTTCTCCCATATCTGGTCTGCGTACATCGTGTGAGTGGCTTGGATGGATTTTTTGAAGACAACTAGGTCCATTGCCTTGTCTTCTAGGCGGGTTGTGTGGTATGCGAGGCCAAAGTCGATTATGTAGACTCCGGAGGTGGTTTGTATTAGGTTAGATGTTGTTAGGTCGTTGTGTACGAGGTTTTTCTCATGGAGTTTTCGCAACAGACCGCCGACTTCCTCGGATAGCTGAGGTATCTCCTGCCCAGTGTCGAATATGTCTTTTAGCAGTCTTCCGCTTAGGTATTCCATCTTGAGTGTGTAGTTTTTCTCATCGCATGAGATTATCTTGGGCACTTTTATCCCGAAGTCTGCGGCTCTTTGCAGATTTTTGGCTTCCCGCCTTGTTCTTTGGCGACGTAGTTTAGTGTCAAGTTCTGGCAGGCGGTATTTTTTGCAGACCCTCTCTTTCACGAGTGCTCCTTCTTGGAGGTATAGATTGGCTTCCGCGCCTTTGTGAAGTAGTTCCACAAGGAGTTAAATAGGTCTTTATGTTATTAATAAGTTGTGGACGACATCGGCTACATGCTTTTGCAGTTGAGCAGGAGGCTTTTAAGTTATGTTGAAGCTCAGGCTTTTGAGGTTCCAGAAGGGTATGTTGAGGTTTCAACAACCGGAGATGAGGTCTTACTCACATGCGAGCTTGGACAGGTTAGGGCAGATGACTTGAATGTTGTGGTATCAGATCATGAGGTTTGTGTGAGGGTTGTTAAAGGTGGTTTAACCAAGTATTCCAGAAATTTTAAGACTGAGAGGATAGATTCCTCAAAGGCGAGGATATCGTATCTTAACGGGGTTTTAGAGGTTAGGGCTCCTAGGAAGAGGATTGTTTTTTAACGTAGAAAGTGTATAACATACTTTGTCAGAGGCGGTTTAAGTGGAAGTGGACGGTATTTTATCTAAAATTGACGACACACTCGAGGATTACTCTATGCCCAAGAGAGTGAAGGCGTCTCTTGCGCAGATAAAAGCAGATCTAATAAAACCCAAAAAGGACGCGGATGTTGTTATTACATCCTCGATATACACGCTTGATGAGATAACCAATGATGTTAACATCTCGATGCACGCTAAGACTGTCATCTGGGATATAATCAGCGACCTTGAAGCCCTCAAGAAATGATTGATAAAAAGTTAGTGCTGGCAAACGTTTGCGAGACTGTCACAGAGGAGGAGCTGGATGAGGTTCTAAAAAAGAAGAATCCAGTCGTGTACTGCGGATATGAGACCTCAGGCCGAGTGCATGTTGGCCACATGGTCACTGTCACCAAGCTTTTGGATTTCGCAAAAGCAGGTTTCAAGGTGAAGGTCTTGTTCGCAGACATACACACAAGGCTTAACAGGAAGGGTTCTGAGGACTGGATTGATGAGATGGTCGAGTACTGGAGGCAGTGCTTTAAGGCAATGGGTTTGGTTGATGCAGAATATGTTTTGGGCTCTGATTTCCAGCTGACGCCGGAGTACACATCAGATGTTCTTAAGATTTCGTTGAACACGACTATGAACCGGGCGCTAAGGAGCATGCAGGAGGTTGCAAGAGACATAGAAAACGCGAGGGTTTCACAGGTCATATACCCGCTGATGCAGATAGTTGATGTGAAGGCGCTCGGCGCTGATGTCGCCTATGGGGGGCTTGAGCAGAGGAAGATTCACATGCTCGCAAGGGAGATTTTGCCCGAGGTCGGCTATAGGAAGCCTGTTTGCATTCACACGCCGCTTCTTTGCTCGCTTGGCGGCCCGGACTCAAAGATGTCGTCAAGCAAGCCGGAGACGATAATAGCGGTTGATGAGACTGCGGAAAGCATTGTTAAGAAGGTTAATTCAGCCTTCTGCCCGCCTGAGACTGAGGGTAACCCTGTTTTGGATATCTGCAGGTTGCT
>CAYXON010000034.1:3759-8590 GCA_964467145.1 uncultured archaeon
TTTCCCGAGGAGGGATGTTTTAGAGGTTGTTAGACCAGAAAAATACGGTGGGAACAAGAGTTATGACTGTTTTGATGCTGTCAAAGCTGATTATATTTCGGGGGCGCTTCACCCAGCTGACCTGAAGAAGGCGACTGGTGCGGCGTTGTCTGATGTTTTGAAGCCGGTTAGGTCTAAACTTTCTGTAGCTGGTGTGCAGTACCCGAAAAATTAGTGCTTACGTTATTCGGGGTTTATTTTGGCGCCGACATCACCCAGTGAATCTGACATTGTCTTTACTACCTCAAGGGCTTTGTTGACTTCGTCTTTGCACTGCTGAGTCCGGGTCTGGTTTCGGATTTCGTTACAGAGTTTGGGGTTTAGTTTCTTTGACGCTACGACTATCATGCAGTCGTCTGCGATTTTTTCAGATTCTATTGTCCTGCACAGGAATGGGTCGGGTTCAACGTCGGCTACCCGCGCGTAGCAGTAGTCTTTGGCCTTCTGTTCGTCGAGTAGGTCGCAGTATCCCTCGTCTTTTGTGATAAGTCCAAGACACCTGTATTTTGAGGCGTTGGCTTCCACCATGTTACATGTCTGGTTTGACCGTGTCTCATATCCTATCCTGTAGAAGCATGAGTCTTTTTTGTCTGGGGTTCTTATTTTAGAGCATATCATCGCATCTTTTAGGCCGTATGCGATGTCTTGGATGCATTCATCGTATTGCATGCTGTCGTTTACTCGTTCACATAGTGTGAGGTCGTTTGTCTGCGACGCGATGTTTCGTATGCACTGGTCTTGCCATAGCCAGCTGCCGATTTCATAGCATACGCGGGGGTTTAGGGTGTCGATTGCGTTAAGCATGAGGCACTCGTCTTTTTGGTAGTTGTCTTCGATGTTGAGGCATTGCGAGAGCATGTCGTCTTGGGGTGAGTATTTTACGGCGCATGATGTGCAGGGCCCACCGCAGTCTATGCCGGATTCCATGCCGTTTTGTACTCCGTCTGAGCATGTAGGGTTTTTGGGCAACGCAAATATTGCGATTAGCACTATTGCCGCTGCCATCAGGATTATGTGTAGTTTACGCATACTCTAATAGATAGAGCCATATTGTTTAAAACCTTATCGTTTCTCTTAGGTTACCGCCTAATGGGGGTTTTAGAGGTTTTTTTCAGTTATTTTATCGTGTGTGAGTGCGTCGAATAGTATGTATTTTCCGGTGCCTGCCCAGATGTAGTCCAGTTCGTCTGGTTTTGGTGGGTTGTTTGGGACTGCCACGACCCAGATGCCGAATTTATGGGTTTGGGAGGATAGCTCAAGCAGTGTTTGTTCTGTGGTTTTCCCTGTTAAGTTGTTTGATTGAGTTGTTATCAGGGTTAGGTTGGGTTGGTTCCATGGTGACTGTATTAGTTCTGTTAGTATGGTTTGCTTGTGGTTTTCGTAGTAGGGGTCTGCTAGCATCATCTGGGGTGCTGACGGGTTAACGTAGTATGCGCGGACTTCACCGGGGTATTGTGGGTTGGTTTCTGAGATTGCTTTTTGTATCGCCTCGTGTTTGCCCATGTAGTCGATGCTTATCTCTGATGCAAGCGACATCAGTGCCAGGTTGAGAATTAGTATGACTGCCGCTGCGTCGGCTACTATTGCGAGTTTGGTTGTGACTGATTGGCGGAATAGGGGGTATTTTTTTAGTATTATTTTGTTTGCCGCGTATGCGACGAGCCCAAATGAGAATATGAACCCGGTTATCAGCCGTAGGGTGTTGTTACTTTCCCGTAGAAGGAGTATTGTTTGTGTTACTCCGTCAAGTGCTATTGGTATTGTGGCATGCAGTGGCAGTTTTATTTTTGAAAGTAGGGGGTGCCGTTTTTTGGCAAGTATTGTCGCAAATCCCGCGACTGCACCCAGGTATATGCCGACGTCTCTTGCGCATACTGGCAGGGGGACTGAATTGATTATTATGCTCCGGTAGGGTAGTTGATGGCATATTTGCAGGACACCGGAGGAGACGTGCATCAGTCCGCCGAGGTTTATGAGCGTCTGGTTCTCAGAGGATATCAGGATGGGGGTGGTTATGAGTAGGATTGTTAGTGCTGCGGCGAAAAGATAAGCTATCATGATGATGTTGCAGTTTAGCGCGTCCCATGCTCTTTCTATTTTATGGCTCCATTCAACGGATTTTGGGGTTTTTTTATCGAGGAAGTTTATGACTGACATGAAGGGGTCTTCAGAGTCTTTCATATTTTTTCTTTGAGCAGTTTTATAACCACTTTATTGTCTGCGGTCCCCCTCATTTGGGCCATGACCCGCCCCATAAGGTAGTTTAGGGCGTTTTCCTGGCCGTTTTTGTAGTCTTGGGCTGCTGCTGGGTTGGCTTTTAGGATTTCGTCAACAACCTTTGAAAGCTGGTCTACCCCGGACACTTTCCCCAGTCCTTCTGTTTCAACTATTTTCTTGGGGCTTTCGCCGGAGTCTATGACGCGTTCAAGTATTTTTTTGCCTACGTTTTCGGTGACTTCGCCGGAGCCCACAATAGACAGGAGTTCTGAGATTATCTCGTGAGTTAGTTTGGATTCTGAGAGTTCTATGTTTCGGTAGTTTAGTTGGTGGAGGACCTCGCGGCATATCCACATGGAGGCGAGTTGCGGGTCTGATGTGGGGGCGATTTTCTCAAATAGGTCGGCTATGTCTTTGTCGCGAACCATTGTTAGAGCATAGTCTTCGCGGACGCTGTATTTTTCTATTAACCTTTTTTTGCGGAGTTGCGGAGTTTCCGGGAGTTCTATTGAGTTTATGTGTTCTTGACTTAGAAGTTGTGGGGGTATGTCTGGGTCTGGTATGTATCGGTAGTCTGCAGCTGTCTCCTTCAGTCTTTGCGATACTGTCACCATTGTTTTCTCGTTGAAGCCGCGTGTTTCCTGTATGACTGTTGCGCCGCGTTTCATCATGTTTTTCTGGCGGACTATCTCGTATTGTATGGCCTTGAATGCGCCGGCTACTGAGTTCACGTTTTTTATCTCTACTTTGGCGCCTCCTTCAATGCTTATGTTGACGTCCGCTCTCATGACTCCCCCAACCTCAACGGTTTTTTCAGAGTATTTTAGTATGTTCACAAGTGAGCGCATGAATGCTCTGACGTCATTTGGGGTTTTCATGTCTGGTGCTGAGACAATCTCTATTAGCGGGACACCTGAGCGGTTGTAGTCGACTCGCCCTGTTTTTAGGTCGTATCTGCCTGGGTCTTCCTCAAAGTGGACCTCCCATATTCCCACTCCGTCTAGGTTGCCTTTGACGCCGACCGGCTCTGACGTTCTTTGATATCCTGATGGTAGGTCTGGGTAGTCGTAGTGTTTTCGTTTGACGAATATGTTTTCTTTTTGGACTTCACAATCAAGAAGCTCTGCTATCATTATTGTCGCGTCCACAGCCTCCTGGTTGAGGGCGTAGGGTTTGGAGCCTGGCATGCCGGTGCATACTGGGCAGGTGTTGGTGTTTGGTTCTTCAGCTTCCCAGTAGTTTGTTGGACAGTTGCAGAACAGCTTTCTGCGGGTCCTTAGTGGAACGTGTATTTCCAAGCCGATTTTAGCGTTTACTTCGTCTTTCACGATATCTTACTTTATGTGGTAACTGGGATAAATAAGCTACTGAGGGTTTTTCGGATAAAAAGCTTCGGGTACATGTTCTTTTGATGAAGTATCTTCTTAGGCTTTCCGGCGAGCACCCGAGCCTGCCTTTAGCTGAGGTTAAGGGGGTTTTAGAGGGTGAGAGCATAGATTATGGGTTGAGTGACTTAGAGGGATATGTTCTGGCTGACTTGGACTCAGGTGACGGTAAAGTATTTGCGAGGTGCGCGTATACTTTGTCTGCGTGCGAGTATCTTGGGGAGAGTGAGACATTAGGTGGTTTAGCTGGCGACGTCTACGACATTTTGGGTGATGTTGAATCATTCAGGGTTAGCGCCTCATCAAGTATTGAGAAGGAGTTCGGGCATCTTCTGCATAGTCTGGGTTTGGGGGTTGATTTGAAAAATCCTGAGGCTGACATACACGTGATAGAGCATGATGGGGTCTATCACGCGGGTTTGAAGCTTGATTTGGGCAGGGACTATGAGGTTCGTAGGCCGCAGTATCGCCCGTATTTCCACCCCACTAGCATGCACCCGAAGCTTGCGAGGTCTCTTGTGAATTTGGCAAGGGTCTGCGGGGGAGACGTAGTCGTTGACCCGTTCTGCGGAACAGGCGGGATACTGATTGAGGCGGGGCTTATGGGAATGAAGCCAGTCGGCTTTGACATTGACGCAAAAATGGTTGAGGGGTGCACACAGAATCTAGGCAACTACGGGTTGTGCGGTGATGTGGGTGTGTGTGACGCACTTGAGGCGGATATTGTCGCCGACGCCGTCGTTACCGACCCGCCTTACGGGCGGGCATCGAGTTTGAGATGTGATGATGGAAGCTTGTACGAGCGTTTCGTTGACAGAGCCAGAGACATGCTTGATGCGGGGTCGTTTATGGTTATGGTCTTGCCCTCTGATAAGGGGTTTGTACACTGCGGGTTTGAGCTTGTGGAAACCTTTGACGTTAGGATGCACAAGAGCCTGACGAGGAGGATATGGGTTATGCAGGCTATTTGATTAGTCTGAATTTTCCCACTGATGTTTGCTGTCTGCCTTTTATCCTTGGGCCTGTTGTTTTGCCCTCGATTTTCTTAGTCTTCGGCACCTCCTTTGTCTGGGATGCTGTGGGTTCCTGCTTGAATCGGGGGCTGTATAGGACCTCATATTTTGTGACGTTTTCGACTGATAGGTGCTTGTATTTGCCGCGGTAGTATGGCATGAATATTATGCCGTCTG
>CAYXON010000035.1:0-8407 GCA_964467145.1 uncultured archaeon
TCTGACTGCGGCCAAGAATTTATTCTCGGCTTTTTCGTTTTCGCCCTCTTCAGGGGGCGGTACGCCCTTGAACCCGCTACGGGTTTGTTTCTATGTGCCATAGGCCTTCTTCACGAACAGTCAGAAAAGCCATTTTAAGGCTTCTTTGACCATCAGAAAAGCATAGCAGCTTAGGGAAAAAACTGCTTTTATTAATATGCCATCCACATATAAAAGCGTAGTGGATAGCGATTTGGGTCCTTTGTTGAGGGAAGGCTTTGTTGTTTGGCGTAAAAACAAGGTATTGTGTGCGCCATATGTTCTTTTAACTGTTTTGACCTTAGGTTTTTTAGCTTTATTAGGTGGTTTTATGGTTGTTTTGTGGGGCTTTAGTTTTTGGGCTGGTCTTTTGAGTGTTTTTTTTGTTGTGCCAGCTTTTTTGGCTGTTGTGGTTGTTGTTCCTTCTTTTTTTGTGGCTTCCTCGATATTGATGGCTGATAAAGCTGTAGGAGGGGGCAAACCGGTTTTTGGCGACTGCTTTAAGGTTGGACGGGATATTTTTTTTAGATTTGTTCTTGTTAATTTGGTGGTTATGATTTTGTCTTCTGTTTTTGTGGGTTCGGTAGTGTTTGTGGCTTCAGTGTTTGGTGTTGACTTCATTTTTCCCGCGACACTGCTTTCTGGTATGGCGTTTATTTTCGCACCGTATTACGTTGTGATTGGGAAAAAGGATGTGTTTGAGTCTTTGAAGTCGGGATTTGGACTTTTAAAAGGGAATGTTTTGTTTGTTGTTTTGTTTTGGGTGTTTACGTACTATGTTGGTTTGACTTCGGGTATTTTGGTTTTGCCTGTTTTTTTAGCCATGTTAGCGCCTTTGTCATTGGTTGCGTATTTGCCGGTTGTTGGCTGGGGTGGTTTTTCAATTTGCGCTGCGGCTTTGGGTGGGGTCTTGTTTTTCGCGTGGTTTGTGTGTTTTTTGGCACCTCTTAGGACAGTGTGGGATGTTAAGGCTTACAGGGCCTTAGGAGGCTCAAAATGAGTGTCTTGGAGTTGATTGGGGGGAGTGTCGGTGTTTTGAGGAAGAACAAATGCATGTTGATTTTGCCGCTTGCCAAATACTTTTCTTATATAGTAATAGTGTTGTTTTATTTTTTTGTGTGGTTTGCGCTTTCGGTCTTGTCATTTTTGCTGGATGATTTCGCACTCCTTATCACTTCAGCAGTAATGAGTTTGGTTTTGTGTTTGCTTTCTGTTATTGGGTGCGGTGCATTTTTCACAGCTGCTACATCAAGGTACGCGTCTGACGCGCTTGATGGGAAGATTGTATCTTCATCAAATGTTTTGGGTTGGGGTCTTAGGCGGTGGTTGAGTGTTTTCACAGCTGACGTATTGCTTTATGGGTCGTTTATTTTGGTGTTGTTTCTTTTTGCACCATCTGTTTTTTTGGCAGTTAGGGGGCAGTATAATGTGGCTCTCTCTTTTGGTTTGGGTGCAGCAGCTTTAGTGCTTGGCTATTATGTCGTGGCTGGCGTGCTTTTAATGCCCTTGAATTACGTTGTCTCACTGGGTGAGGTCAGGTTCAGCAGATGCTTTAAGTGGACTGCCTCGTTTGTCTGGGCTAACCTGCCGCAGTCTTTGATGATAGCTTTTGTGGCAACAGCGGCGACTGCAACACTCATTTGTATACCAACTGTTGTAACAGGTCCTGTCGGGAAGTTGGCGTCCGTGTTTTTCTATCTTGGCAGCGGACTGTCAGCTGTTGAGGAGGGTTTGGGTACGCCTTTTATAATATTTTATCTGGTGATATATTCGTTCGCAATAACTGCCACCACAATATTTTCTATCATAATCTCGGCGGTTGTTGAGGCTGCACAGACCATATGGTGGGTGAAACTCATAAAAGACGGGAGACAAAATCAGATTCTGTAGCGGAGTATCGCTGCTTTTCCTTTGAATGTGTTCCATAGTTGGAAGCCTTCCTCAAATTCATCGGATACCAGCTCTATCTTGCTGCCCTGAGCCTTGCCCTTCTCGTATAGGCGGTCTATTTCCTCTTCTGGTAGGTTCACAGACAATAGCAAAACGTCAACTGCGTTGGTGTCAAGTGCCCGCTCAAGGTCCGGCCCATACGCTATTGGCCCGTCCTCTATCAGGTACTTCATGAACTGCTGCATGTGTACCTTGTGCCTGACCATCTCAACCTCCTTGAGGTCTTCTGCTGATGCGTTGATTAGCTCCCTTATCCCACTCTCGTCGGTGTAGGTGATGTCTTTGACTGCTATTATCTTCTTGCTGAGTTCGTGATTCATGTATCCGCCGTTTAGGAAATCCTCTTTAGTTGCTGCTGGACCGCCGACGACAATACCTCTAAGGTCCTTTATTATGGGCATGAATATTTCGTCAACGTATTCTCCGATTCTTTTTTTGAATACGTGAGATTCCTCCCTCACAAGACGTTCAAATCGCCTTGCGGACTGACCGCCTGCCCTGTGCTTTCCAGAATATCCTGACGTGAGTTTTTTGTGTATGACGTACCTGTTACCTTTGAGGGTTGCAATAGTGGATGTCTTGTTGTCGACTGCAACAAGTCCGTAGACATCGCGTGGCGTAAGCATGTCAAGGAGCGGTTCAAGTATGAATTGTTTGTCGCAGCGGTAGAGCCTTATCTTTATCGGCTCAGGATGCTCAAACCCCCAGACTTTTATGTCGGCTTGACCCTCACGCTCGCTTGCATTTCCGCAAAAGACTATCAAACCATTTGGGGGTGTGCCTTTGTAGAGTCGCAGGTGCTGGATTGTCCTCTCAAGCGCGTCTACCACGTTCTTTCGCGTGGTCTTTGACTTTATGTTTGAGGCTGTGCCTTGCTCTGAAGAAATTTGGTTGATTACGTTTATGAGGTCGTATCCTGCGGGAACATAGACTGATATCAGCTCGGTGTGTCTGCCGCTTACTTTCTCAAGCTCCTTTACAAGCTTTTTCAGCTTGTATTCTGTGTGAGATTCCATCGTCAGTTAAGCCTAAACTCGAATGCAGTCACCGGAACCTCGATTCCGAAGTTTGCGAGCACCTTAGGTGATAGCTCGCCGTAGAAGCCGTACTTGTTCTTGCAGCACCTGCCGCTTATGAATGAGCTGTGGTCGTGGGGTGAGTCGTCACATTCAAGTGAGAGGTTTTTGAGAAGGCCTTGCACAGTGGCCTTGACTTCGCTGTAGTTGGTTTTTGAGTGGGCGATAACACCAGCCGTCTTCATCACAGTCTCACCAGACGGTTTAAGTACTTCCCCAACCTCAAAAAGCCGCTGCGGATACTCCCTGCTTCTGTTTTTTTCCAGCACAACCAGAAGAGACGGCAGAAGCCATGTTCTTGCGACGCCCTGTTCTGTACTGACTGGTTTTTCAGCCTCAACCGCGGGCTCCTTGTCAACGCACATCCTCGTGAAGAGGTCTTTGTCGTTTGTGAGAATCAAACTCATCACCTCATAAAATGAAAGACCCACTAAGAGGTCTCTGACTTTCTCGCAGTATGCTTCGAGTGGGTCGCCTTTGCCGAGTGCATAGATGCGGGGGACCTCTGGTTTGAAGTTCATGTAACCGTATGCTATGGCGACGTCCTCGACCAAGTCGATTGGATGCAGTATGTCGGCGCGATATGGCGGAACACTTACTGAAAGGGATTTCCCAGACGACTTTACTCCGTAACCCATACGCCTGAGAAGCGATGATATCTCTTTTTTTGAGAGTTTGACCCCGAGTGTGCGGCAGACATAATCCGGGTCCAACCCCATTTCCTTAGGCGATAAATCCGGCTTCCTCATGGCTCAACATAATATGAGCATAGTATAATATAATAGTCGGTTAAGGGGTGGGTGAGCGAGTATATTAACAGACCCCATGATAGATAACAAATATGCCTGACAAGACCCTATTTGTTGTGATACCAGCATACAACGAGGGAAAAACCATAGCAGATGTTGTGGGGGCTGTTCCTAGGAAAATCAAAGGTATTGAAGAGGTTAAGGTTCTGGTCGTTGACGACGGCTCAGAAGACGATACATGTGAGCATGCACGTAAAGCTGGCGCAGACATTGTGCATTCTCTTGGCAAAAACATGGGGCTTGCTTTCGCATTCAACAAGGGTGTTGAGTTAGCGCTGGAGGGCGGTGCTGACATAGTGGTCTCAATAGACGCTGACATGCAGTATGAGCCTGCTGAGATAGCGGATGTCATTGAGCCGATACTTAATTTTAGGGCAGATGTAGTTTTGACTGACCGGGGCATTCAGGGTTTGGCTCACATGCCAGCTGAGAAAAGACTCGGGAACTTGCTCGCCACATGGGTTGTGAAAAAAGCGTCGGGGTTCAGGGTACTTGATGGGCAATCTGGTTTCAGGGCGTTCACAAGGGATGGTGCAAAGGCATTAAACATTCAGTCTGGGTACACATATGTTGGGGAGTCCATAATACAGTGGAGTCGACGCGGGTTTAGGATAGAGCAGGTTCCGTGCAGCTTCAATTCAAGAGATGGTAGCTCAAGACTCATAAAGAATGTGTTCACCTACGCCTGTAGGGGTGGGTCGACTATTGTGAGGACATACCTCCGCTACAGCGCCCTGAAAAGCTTCATCATCTTAGGGGGGCTTATGATGTTCGCAGGCGCTCTGCCAGGTGTTAGGTTTATGTACTATTTCATCACAGAGGGGGGAATGGGGCACATACAGTCGCTAATACTTTCGAGCACACTCATAGTCGTTGGATTCCAGGTGATGATACTTGGATTTGTCGCAGACCTGATAAACTCGAACACCCTGGTTCTCGACGACATAAGATGCAGACTGGGAAAATGAAGATTATTGCCCTTTCAAGCACTTACCCCAGGTGGACCTGCGACTCAAGGCCGAGGTTCGCGCACGACCTTGCAAGACACCTCGTCTTAGCAGGCCATGAGGTTTTGGCTTTGGCACCCCATCACCCAGGCGCCAAATTCAGGCAGACAATGGATGGGGTTGACGTCATAAGGTTTCCTTATTTCATCCCAATCAGGTTTGAGACTCTCGCATGCAGCGGGGGAATAAGGGAGCGGATGAGGCACAGTCTGCTCGCCAGGTTTCAGCTGCCGCTTCTTGCAGTTTCTGAGCTAGTGTTTCTTTTTTTCTTCACATTATTTGAAGGACCTGACGTGATACACGCGCAATGGATACTGCCGCAAGGCCTTAACGCAGTAATTATCGGGAGGTTTCTGAGAAAACAGGTTGTTGTTTCAGTCCATGGGGCAGACATATTCCCCTTAAAGTCGAAGCTACTGAGGTGTATTTCCAAAATGGTCCTCACAAGGTGCGATGTTGTGACAGCAAACAGCAAAGCCACAAAGGAGGCAGTCGACAAGTTAGCTGGGGGCAACGTCAATGTGAGGATTATACCAATGGGAGTTGACACTGAATCGTTTAGGAAAATGTGTGATGGTAGGCAAGACATACTATTTGTTGGCAGGCTAGCAGAAAAAAAAGGTGTGAAATACCTCATACGAGCCTTCGACAAAATATCGGGAAAACACCAGGGTACAAAGCTGATTATTGTCGGGGAAGGTGATGAATTGGGGAGGTTAATTGCTGAGGCAAAAAAATCACGCTTCAAAGACAGCATATCATTTGAGGGGGCGAAAGACCATGATAAGCTAAAGGAGTATTTCCAGAAAGCTGGGGTTTTCGTGATGCCCTCAATCATTGACTCGGAAGGCGACACAGAAGGACTGGGTGTCGCAGCCCTTGAGGCGATGGCATCGGGGGTGCCTGTTGTCACCTCAAACGTTGGGGGGATACCAGATGTCATCAAAGACGGGATAAACGGACTGCTAACAGCCCCAGAAGATCCAAACAGCATAGCTAACGCTGTTGTTAGACTGCTAGACGACAAAAAAATGAGGGATAATCTTTCTGAAAAAGGAAGGATAACTGCTGTTGAAAGGTTCAGTTGGAGCATGATTGCAAAAGAATTTGAAAAAGTCTATGAAATTAGGTGAGATAGGGGGGATATATAGAGGCAATCAGAAAATTGTTGGATGAGGAGGGGGTAAGTGTTCTCGGAAAATAAGATGAATATTTTGGGGGATTTTAGGGGTAGGATCTGCTACATGACAAGACACTCCCCAATAATCTCTGAATGTGCAGGCGGTGCAGAGGCCCAGCTTTATCTCATAGGAAAAGGCCTCATAGAACGTGGGTGGGGCTGCTATTATGTCATAAACGATTTGGGGCAGAGGAACACAGAAATTGCGGAAGGCATGGTATTCCATAAATTAAGAGAATGTGTTAAGCCAAGCCAGAATATCAGGGGTTTTATCTCAAGTGCAGTTGATGTTTTTAGTTTCAATGCACTGAGAAGGTCTGACGCAGACATAATACATGTGAGGGGTTCTGGAAGGCATGTAGGCTACGCAGGATACTATGCTAAAAGAGCTGGTAAGCATTTTGTGTTCACAACAGCCCACTCAGACGATTGCGTCTTTAGTGGTGGCGGACTTTGGAGGGATAGGGGATGGCTTGACTCAAAAGCGTATAGGGTAGGGCTCAACTCAGCAGACTGCGTCATAACCATATCCAAAACCCTAAAGGAAGGCATGAGCAGGATATACGAGGGGGACATAAGGGTTATACGATTAGGCTATCCTGTGCTGGAGCAAAAACAAAAGCCCCCACAAAAGACGGTGTTGTGGGTTGGGCGGATGGTTGACTGGAAACACCCCGAAAAATACGTAAAACTCGCAGATGCTCTGCCGGAGTACGAGTTCATAATGATTGGGGAAGGGAGCAACGTCAAAAAACACGAGATATGCGGGGGCTTAGTTGATGGTTTGCCGAAGAACCTCAGGTTTATAGAGTATGTACCATTCAAAGAGATTGACAAATTCTTCCAGCAGGCTTCGGTTTTTGTCGACACATCAGAGTCGGGTGGCTTCAACAACACATTTGTGCAGGCTTGGATGAACTCAACACCCGCAGTCACAGTGGATTTTGACCCGGATGAGGTGGTGTGCGACAACAAACTAGGATTTCACTCCAAAGACATGAACCAGATGATAGAGGATGTTCGAGAGCTTATGGAAAATGACTCACTCAGAAAAAGGCTCGGTGCGAATGCGAGAAAATACGCTGTGAAAAATCACGACATCAGAGATACAGTAAAAGAACATGAAAAACTCTACGCAGAGCTTCTAAGAAAGTGAACTCAAAAAAGGATACTGTGAGGATACTTATGCCGTTTTTCAGGGTTGGCACAGGATGTGAAGTATATTTTGAAAACATAGCAAAAGCCGTGAGTGAAGACGCCGTCATCTTGGACAGTTACTCTTTTTTGTCTGGTAAGCTCCCATACATTGTGAAAAACAGAAGATGCAGTTCAGACTATGACTTAGTACACACAATAGCCGACGGCGGATTCTGCTTCAAACAAGAGGGCAAACCATTTATCTCTTCAATATTCATAGACGTCTGGGACGAGTACTACCAAGGTCATGCTACACTTGCTCAAAAGCTCTATTATAACTTACTGCTTAGGCACTACACGCAGAAGACAATATCGCTCTCAGACGTAGTAGTGACTGAGTCTGAGTTCACATCAGAAGCCATAGAAAAAAGGTTCGGACGCGATGTGAGAGTTATAAGGAACGGCGTTGACATAGACTTGTTCAAGCCAGAGAAAAAAGATTGGGGGGAAGATGTTGTTGAACTTCTTTTCGCAGGCAGTCTGACAAGAAGGAAGGGGGCTGACCTTCTGCCCAAGATAATGGATAATTTGGGTGATAGATTCAAGTTAACCTGCGCCTCAAGCAAGTACGGAGTTGATGTATCGCATGAGAACATAATTGTGAGAAAATTCAAAAGGGATGAGATGCCCAAAGCCTACAATAGCTGTGACATATTCCTTTTCCCATCCCGTCTTGAGGGCATGAGCAACGCCGTGCTTGAGGCGATGAGCTGCGGGAAACCAGTCATCACAGCCGATAGCTCATCAATTCCTGAGATGATTGATGACGGGCGTGGAGGGTTCCTGTGTAAACCCGATGACACACGCGATTTCGCAGATAAGATAAGGTACCTTGCTGAAAACCCCGCTGAATCAATTAAGATGGGGGCATACAACAGGGGGAGAGCGGTGGGTGAGTTCAATCTCGCAATACTTGGTGAAGAATTCATAAATTTATACGAGGAGGTTTTAATGTGATTTTTGAATATTATTTTACACTCGAGAGAGGATACTCATAAGATGTGGAGGATAAGCTTAACACCAAAAGACGATTCTGATTGGTTCAGGTTAGTGTGCGCCTACTCTTTTCTGGTGCTGATTGTACTGTCAGCCAACATAAGCGAGGGAGCATACATAAACGATGAAATCACTTATGCGCTCGCAGTCCACAGCCTTTCCAGGGGCAGCTTT
>CAYXON010000036.1:0-8342 GCA_964467145.1 uncultured archaeon
AACATGTTCGTCAGTCTTCTCGCCATAAAAAGGGGCAAGAAGGCTGTTGCAAGGGTTCATGAGCCGGAGTACATACCAATATTCAACGAACTAGGTATAGACAACATCGTATCGCCTGAGCAGCGCGCTGCAATGGACATCGCAAAAAAACTAGTTTGGGAGTAGTCTATTCAAATTGAAAAGCAGCTTCTTCAGCATAAGACTCGAAGACCTGAGAATATCAATGCGTGATTTGGCGGCGATAGTTCAGATACTTTCTTTTGTCTTGCTTCTTCCAATCTGCGGGACACTATTGTATACGGTTTCCCCCACGATTGGGGAGAAGCTCGTGGACATGTCTGCGTTCATAATCCCCTCCGTACTCCTTTATTTCCTCTATTGGATTCTTAAGAAGCTTAGCATTGATTCCCCCTCCAAGACCAAGCATATCATGGTGACATTCGCACTCACTTGGATTGTGATATCTCTTGTCGGGTCTCTGCCTTTTTTGATAAGGGGTGTCCTCACTCCACTTAACGCATTTTTCGAGAGCATGAGCGGGTGGACGACTACTGGATTTTCGATGATACAGGATATTGAGGGAACTGACAAGGACATACTGCTTTACAGGAGCATCATGCAGGGTTTCGGGGGATTGGGTGTGATATCTCTCGGGCTTATGGTTCTTCTGCAGGGCGGAAACATAGGGGTGGGTTACTCTAACGTCGGCGTTCAGAGGATTAAGCCTGGGATAAAGCAGACCATAAAGGAGGCGTGGAAGATATATGGTCTTTATATTCTTCTTGGTTGCGTTATGCTCTATCTTGCTGGCATGACATTTTTTGACGCTATTAATTTCTCGATTACTGCGATGGCGACTGGCGGGTTCTCAACCCACGCTGACGCCGGCTATTACGGCAGCTACCTCATCGAGGGGATACTCATGTTTCTTATGATACTCGGGATGACGAACTTCATAATACACTATCGTCTTTTCTCAGGTGATAAGCGCGCGTTTTCAGGTTCTGAGTTCAAGTATTCTTTCGCGATTATAGCGGTTGCGGTGGTTGTCATAAGCCTTAGCATATTCGGAAAAGACATACAGGGTGTTGACACGTCTTCCCCCTTTGATGTTGTGTGGAAGAGCGGGTTTCACGTGATATCTGGGATGAGCACGTGCGGCTACAATACAGTCGACTTCGGGCAGTGGCCTGATTTTTCCAAGACCTTGATGGTGGGTCTCATGTATATCGGGGGCATGGCCTCGTCAACTGCGGGCGGCATAAGGGTGATTAGGTTTGTGATAATCCTGCATGCAATAAACTACAGCCTCAAAAAGCTCCTGCTTCCAGGCTCTGCGGTCCTTGTGGTTAAGCTTGATGGTAAGGCTCTTCAGGAGGATATAATGACTGTCGTTGGATACAGTGCGGTTTATCTCACTACCGCGATATTTTTGGGCATGGTGCTCATGCTTTTGGGTTATTCCTCAATAGACAGCATACTCACCATAATGTCTGCGATGGGCAACGACGGCCTTGGGGCCATATCTGGTACTGCCTGGTATGGGATGCACTATGTGGGCAAACTGACGATAATAGCTGCGATGTGGATCGGCAGGGTCGAGATATACGCGAGCCTGCTTCTCATAAGGAGCATGATGGAACACATGAGAATGATATAAAAAACCATTTTTACCCTTTTCTATCACTATTGTGGCGCTTTCTTCTTTTTATGGGATAATCAATGCTTGAGTGAGGATTATGAAAACCGAGTCTGTATATAGGGCGTCAGTGGTTCAGCCGGTTGCGGACATGCAGTTAGCGATGGATGAGGGGGATACTGCCCAAGTTGTCCAGATGCTTTTAATGCTTCTGCTTCTGGTTGGCGCCGCTTTCGCAAGGGGTATGGTGTAAGCTTCCCCCAGCGGGGGTTCGCACCTTTAGGTGTAGTCTGTTATCCTGGATTGCCTGAGTATCTGGGATTTTTGGATGTATTTCTCAATCGGTAGTGTGAGGCGGGTCTTTATGTCCTCAAGCGCACCCCTTAATGTGCTGAAGGTTTTGGGTTTTTTCTCCATTGCTTTTCTCACGTTCTCCCTCACCTCCCAAACCCCAACCGGCATTATGTATGAGTCGTATATTTCCCTGAACACTATGCACCTCGCCTGTCGTCGCATATTTTTCAGGGCTTCAGCGATTGCAAACCGTCCCGCATAGTATCCCCCGCCTTCGTTGTATGCGTACTCTTTTCTTCCCCTGTGCATCTCGTGTTCTGCAACTACCTGGTATTCATCAGACCCTTGCGCCCACAGGGTGTTCGGAGACCATGCCTCAAAAAGCTCGAACTCCCAGCCGCCAGGTATCAGAAGCACTTCGAAGTGGTTTTCTAGGTAGGTGTTTTCAAACACGCATATGTCTTTGACGTGGGGGAAATCCCGTATCTCACCTATCATGTCTTTGGCGAGCATGTCATCGACTGCTGTTATGCTCCACCTTGTCGGGACCATCTTCTTCTGCGAGTCACCGCCCAAAACACCAGATGAGAGTATGTTGGTAAGGTAGTAGACGTCAAAGTTTTTGGAGTATAATGACTTCACCTGCTCCATGGCCTTCAGCTCGTCTGAGACTACGTAGTCGACTCTTCTTGGTATCACTGGGTTTTCGACTATGCTGAACTTCTTAAGGTCTCCTGATGCTCCCATCGGCTGGTTCACAGGCGAAAATGACATGCTAAATGTGGGTTTCCTCCTGTAGTGCGATTCCACATCGACTGGTTTGACAGATAATGCCAGCTCCTGAAGTCCTTCAACATATCTTGAGCGGTCCTTCACGGGTCGTCTTTGTTTTCCCCTTATGAGGTGCGAGCGCATATAGATTATGTCGTCAAAGCCCATGCCATACCATGCGCCTGGGTTGTCAGCTAAGTTGACGTCTTCTGATACGCAGGTCATCGGTCCGACGTTAACTGTCGGGTAATCCTTCCAGCCGACAAATACCGAAGTCGACGGCCCGAACATGTCTTGTTTGAGCTGGTGTGTTATTGGATTTCCAAAATCCAGTTTTTTCAGAAGTGGGCAAGAGTCGGCACCACATAGAAGCCTTCCGCCCTTGCACTGCAGGCACATCCCCTTGCTGAGGGGTCTAGTGTTTTCAACCGTCATCTAACTGTCTTCATCACAACCTTCTTCTGTTTGGCGCTTAACTCAACCCCATGCCCCTTAAGGTCGTACCTGTACTCGTCCACATACGCCTGTATCTGCGAAGTGTTCCAGACCTTTATGTTCTGTATGTGGCCTGTGTCCCTGGCCCAGACGCTAACGCCTCTGCTGTTGCATTTGCTGCATTTTCCAGCTTTCCCGTACTGGGTGTAGCCGCATTTTGCGCACAATGTCAGACCCCTTGAGATTGAAAGATACCTTACATCGTCTCTGAAACATATTTTTTTCAGAAACCTGACCATGTCCTCGCTGTCGTATCCCCCGCCCCCCAGCCTTATGTGGGTTGTGGTTCTGCCGTTGACGATGTTGTTGAACCTGCCTTCAACAGATAGTTTCTCTGAGAGTTTTTTCGGGTTAACGTAGTGGCTTTTGCTGTAGTATGGTGTTTTACCGTCTCTGTGGACTGCCTGGTCCCCGTATCTTTGGACGTCAACTTCCGCGAACTTGGTGTAAGGTAATCCTTTCGGATCTCCTGTGAGTATGAAGTCAAGGCCGCTTTCATCTGCGAATGTGTCCCTCATTTTCATCATGAACTTGACCACTTTGGTCCCGAACATCTGACCCTCCTTTGACGTGAGGTCATGGCCTGTCTGCTGCAGGGCAAGCTCGTTCAGTCCGACATAGGATATCACGTACTGCTGTTTTTCCGGGCTGAAATACCTGAGCCCCGCAGCCTTCTGCTTCAAAAATGGGAGTAGGTTGTGTTCGAGGTTCTTCTCCATGACCTTCTTTTTCAGAAGCAGTACCTCCTGGGCTTTTTTCATCCTGTTGTCGAGGACCTGGAATATGTCCTTACCCTTCTGGTATCCTATCTGCGGCAGGTTTATGCTCACGTGCTGTATTGTGCCCCGCCTCAGCCCGTAGAAGTGTCGTTTTCCATTGAACAGGTATGGTGTCCCGTATTTGTCCACGAGCTTTGCGACTTTCTGGAGTTTTTCGTCGTCTTTTCTGTTTGCGAGATTGACTATGAGTTTCGGGTAGATAAACGGCTTGTTGATGTAATCCCCCTCAAGGCTCACGTCCATGACTGCGTTGAATATCTTATCCGCCTCATCTGTGAAGTCTGCGTATGTGGTGGTTTTCTGCACCCTACCACCTGGTTGTACTGCGGCAACATCCTTGAGGTGCTGCGGCATCGCATTGTCTACTTCAAGTGCCGCATATATTGCCTGACCCCCCTTTCCGACTGATGTCTGGGATATCTCGTAAAAGAGCATTTGTATCAGCTGCTTAACTTGGGTGTAGTCAAGGCCTGAAACATAGGGCGCTAAAATCACGTTGAAGTCCTCTATGTACTGCTCTCTTGAACACTCAGTTTGCCCTGCTATCAGCACCTTTAGCGCGTGCATGAAGGCTGCAGATGGTTTTTTGGCAGGACCTGATACTGCGGTGTATTCCCCCGTTCCGTCGACTTTAAGGCCTCTTCTGAGAAAGAACCTGAGGTCGTGGCTGAATGTTGTGGGTCTGAGCGGGAAGTAGTTGAGGTCGTGTATGTGTATTTGTCCGCTCATGTGGGCGTCCGCCAAATCAAATGGCAGGACATTGATTAGCGCGTATTCTCTTGCTATCTGGTCGCTCATGACCTTGTGCACTGCCTCCGGACTGTATTGGGCTATGTCGTGTGAGCCCTGCTCAAGAAGTAGTTTGACGTCGTAGACCGGCATCCCAAGCCTTGTGTATCTGGCTCTGACGGACTCCATCCCCTTCTCAAGGAGTTTGACGTTGACTATCTCCCTTATCAAGGGAGCTGTGACATAATCAAGGCGCATCCTGCCGAGTTCTTTTTCGACGTCTTTGGCTATTTTCTCGCTGAATGACTGGTTGACTTTGGTCTCTGCAACTAGCGAGTCCACTATCTTATTCGCCTGAAAGTACTCAAGAAGAGCCGATGATGTTCGCACCTTCATGTTGGAGCGGTAGACATAGCGTTCTGCAACGTCGGTGTTTATTTTTTTTAGTTTTATGTAGACGCGCATCCGTATCTCGTCGGTGGTCATGCCCTCGTATCCTTCGCCTTTGACTTCCTTGGCTATCTGGGTTGCTAACCTGATGTCTGAGCCTGCGGTCATGCAGGTCTGTATTATCTTGTTTCGGTTGAAGCTGACTATGCTCTTGTCGCTTTTGCATATCTTCATAGAATCACACCACCCCCGTGGCGGTAACTTATTGTCTTAGCCGACTAAAAAACAATCAACGTCCCCTGGAAAAATAATATAAACTAAGCTCTTTTTTTACCGTCTTTACCCTAATCAATTCTTATGCCACCCAAACACTCGGATTTAACGGCACCAACCAGCTTAAGCGTGTTGTTAGCTGTTTTTCTCGTGTTTTCCATTTGCGGGTGCGTTGCGAAACCCGTAATAACCCCGCAAACCACAACCACGATATCTGAACCACCAACAACCGTGGTTGTGACAGACTACGATACCTCCACAACACAAGAGATAACCTTAACTACCCAAAAGATTCAGACAACAACCTCGCAGAAGACTCCTGAGGTTCCGACCACAACATTGTTGCAGCCTTCTTTCAAGACTTTTGAGGATTTGGGTGGAAGCATCTGTGCACTTGATGGAAAGCCGATAATCCGGATGTACTCTAAAGATACCTGCGACCACTGCAAGTGGAGCAAACCCCTTTTCAAGGAGGTAATGGCAGAATATGGGGGCGCGGTTGTTGCTCACATCTGGGAGTTCGGCTCAGAAGACGACATGATGACAGCTGATGTTGAGGGGTTGATACCGTCTGGTGAGCAGGACGTATTTTTTAGCTCAAAAGCTTCAGGTACTGTGCCCTATTTCGTCTTTGGGTGCAGGTTTGTGCGTGTCGGCAACGGATATTACATACAGGGGCGAGCAGACCTTGAGAAGGAAGAGATGAGACAGATTGTCAACTATCTTCTTTCCCAAGACTGAAACATTTGTTGAATATCCTAATGCACTCGCTTTCGTCTTTTGCGTTGAATATGGTGTACTCCTTTGATGTCGCCCCTCCCTTGTCGTTTACCACAGTCACTATGTTTGATTCGAAACTGCCCTTTATCTCCTCAAGGAGTTTTCTCTGCGGTTCGATGTCTTGCTGGTGGTCTATTATGAAAAGTACGACGTCTGCGAGGTATTTGAGCGCAGCAATAGCCTGAAGCTCCACCTTATTCCTCTCCGACATGGGTCTGTCAAGTATCCCCGGGGAATCTATTATCTGGTAGTCTGTGTACCTCACCCTCTTGTAACCCACCATTATGCCGACTGTTGTGAACGGATATGGTGCGATTTTTATCTTTGAGCCAGTCAACGTCCTGCAGAAGGTGCTTTTGCCCGCATTCGGAATTCCTGCAACAACCAGAGTCGGTGCGTCTCTAAGTACTGGAAGCTCTCTTATCACGCCCTTAACAATACTGAGGTAGTCTAAGTCCTTCGATATTCTTTTGACAAAAGACGCAGCCCTTGCGAGGAACACCCTGCTTTCTGTCGGATCCTTTTGGGTCTTGAGTTTTCTGAGGGTCTTATTCCTAAGGGACAATACCCTGTCATTGCACCAATCGACTGTTGCGAGGCTTTTTTTGTAGCTGTCTTTTTTCACCCGTATCTCCATGAGGCACTTCTCGAACTCGCTCATCTGATCGTATGACGGGAAGTACTTGACTATGGCGCTTAGGTCTCCGCATATTATCGACGACGCCGTCTCAACCCGCTTTATCTCACCTGTGAGGCGTTTGCTGTCGTTTTTCATCCCGATCATCTTGGCCTCCTTGGCTCCAGCCCTAAAGGCGTTATCTATCAACTCCCTAGCTTTCGGAACATGCGGCAACTTATACATCGTCTATTATATACCAACTACCTGTTTAGTATTGGTGGTATTATGAGTAAGCAAACTGTTAAAATAAAGCACCTGGGTATGTTTTCGACTGGAAAATTCATGGCGGTATTCAACTTCATACTGACGCTAGTTGTCATGGGAATCGGCATAGTATTCGGCATACTATTCGCGCTTGTCTCCGTATTGGTTGGGATATTCAGCGGCGACTTCAACACGCTCCTTGTCGCAATCACAAGCGCAGTCGGCATAGTCCTGACATATCTTGTGACTGGCCTTATTGTTATCGTAGGCTACACAATAATGGGGTTCATAGTCGGTGCGATAGTGGCGTTCTGCTTTAACATAGTCGTGAAGCTGTCAGGTGGTCTGTCATTTGACGCTGAAATAGCTTAAACCACACATGGCGTCAATAGCTTTCATAGGCGACTGCCACCTAGGCTACCGTCACAGGTTCAAGACACAGCGTCTGAGAGACTATGTCAGGGCATTCGAGGACGCGATAGAGAAGGCGCTTGAGCTCAAACCCGATGTTGTGGTATTCACAGGCGACATACTCCATCACCCGCGCCCGGACCCAGTAAGCCTAAGAACAGCACTCCGCGGAATCATGAAGGCTGCTGTGAGATGCCCTGTGATAGTCTGCATAGGAAATCACGAGATAGAGGGGCACCTCGGCACCACATACTCCCCCATCTACGCTGATGTCCACGAGAACATCCACGTCCTAACATCTGAGGAGCCCCACGCAAACATCCAATTAGGGAAAAAAACATGGGGATTCCACGGGTTCGAGTTCACAAGAAACAAGGACAGCGCGTCGGAGAAGCTGAAAAACATATCCTCAAACAACACAGCCGACGTCAACGTCCTGTGCATACACCAGGCAATAGAGAAATACCTGAGTCCGCACGAGATATCGCTCGCACTTCTAAGGGAGGTCGCAGCGAACTTCGACCTCATAGTCTCAGGCCACGTCCACAAGCACCAGAGGATAAAGGAGGTCTTCGACGTGACGCCAACATTCTACTGCGGCTCAACAGAACGCATTAGCTTCAACGAGGCCCCCAACAAATGCGGGTTCATGTTCTTTGAGCGCGACGACTTTGAAAGGCCCAGGTTCATAAGAGTCTCAGCATCCGAGATGACCCATGTCCGCGAGGACTTCACAGGAACCCCTGCTGAGCTAAATCAAAGGATAGAAAAGCTCATACAAGACAATCCAGCACCTCTTTTGAAAATAGAGATGAACGCGGACCTTGAGGGGGACTTCATGGACTTGCGCCGCGACTGGGCTGACACATCCTCTGACAAGACAATACTTGAGGTCGTG
>CAYXON010000037.1:0-8176 GCA_964467145.1 uncultured archaeon
CAACCACATGACAATGCAACTAACAACAAACGTCCTGGGTTCTTTCGTGCTCAGAGACGGGAAACTAATAAAACAACGGCTATTCAAAGACGACACTGAAGAGATAGCCAAAAACCTCAAAAAAACTGAGGACTCATACATCCAACAGGAAAAAGAACTGATAACAGAGCTGATAGAAACAGATAACAAAAGCATCGAAACCACAAACCCAATACGCTTCCAAGGATCTGGGTTAGACATAAGATTCACACAACAGAAGACTAGGACGTCAGTCTACAGCATAGCCCAACAACTATACCTAGACTCCAAAGGCGTAGACGACCTCATAAGGCGGGTGAACAGGGCACTCGTGCGCGCCTCTATGAAGGAGATAGACAGCGACCAAATAATAATACAAGCTGTCGACAGCATAGACGACATAGACGAGGCAATCAACAGGCTCGTTGAAAGACTGCGTGAGTGGTACTCACTGCATTTCCCGGAACTCGACAACATAGTCTCATCACACAGCGTATACGTAAGTCTCGTATGTGACGTCGGGCAAAGAAGCAAATACCCCCAGGCGAAACTAGGATTCGACCAGGGACTAAACGAGAAGATAAAAGCCGCCTCCCAGAACTCAATAGGGATAGAGTTCACACAAAAGGACCAGGAGGTTGTGAAGACACTCGCAGAACCCATAAGAGATTTATACGGACGCAAAGACACCATAGAAGCCTACATCTCAGAGATTATGCAAAAGATTGCACCCAACGTCTCAGAGATTGCTGGGCCGCTTCTCGGAGCGCGTCTCATATCAATAGCACACGGACTCAAAAGACTTTCACTAATGCCGGCAGGCACAATACAGATACTTGGGGCAGAAGACGCATTCTTCAGATTTTTGAAAACCGGAAAAGACCCACCAAAACACGGGATAATCTTCCAGCACCCAGACATAAGAGGCGCAAAAAGGGAGACGCGCGGCAAACTATCAAGGACTCTCGCAGCCAAGATAGCAATAGCCTCAAAGGTGGACGCCTTCAAGGGAGAGTTCATAGCCCCCAAACTGAAGGAACAATTCCAGAAAAGAGTAAGGGAACTCACGAAGCAATAGGGGTTAATAGTATCCATCAGCAGCTACCCTTATCGTCACTTAATCGGTTTACTTCGCTCTCATCACTTGGATTAAATAGTATAGTATACTGCCTATATTAGTAAGAGAGATAACAATCCGTAAAATATTCTGGAGTGAGTAAGATAGTAGTATCACAAATCGAATTAAGTTCTGAGGAGTAACCAAAACCAAACCGTGCATGTTCAAATTTCTTACCAATTTTCTGACCTAATTTAACAGCTCCACTAAAGTCACCATCTCCAGTAACTAATATACCAACATCATATTCATCTTCATATGCTAATCTAACTACATCTATTGCAAAATTTACATCTGTATTTTTTTCAACAAGATTAAAAATTATATGTTTACATAAAGGACAAGTTTTAATTAAGTCTTGACAAATTGGACACTTTATTCCTCTTTTCTTTAATTTACCTAAAATAATCACTAATTTCTCAATTTTTCTTATTCTAGCAAAAAATTTTTGTTGATTTTTATATGCAACTGGAGCTGTTTGCTGTTTTTGAGCAGCGTTATAATAACGAATTTGGACTAAGTCACGTCCATCACACAATTTTTTACAAAATGCTCCAAATTCAATGTTATTAGTACCAAGAGAATCATTACATAGATGGTAAAAGTTACTACCATCAATAAAAATGATTACCCGAGTCATATTAATAGGGCTCACCGTTAGCTAGCAAAGATGCTAGCTAAGGGTGAGGAGATTATTGTTACATACAAGTATCAAGGGTATAAATACTTAGGTAATATTGAAAATAATAGAAAACACACACATAATTATAGTAATGCAATATCTAGTATTGATAATGAATATCCCACAAGAATCTGAAACGCATAAAAAATGGATTAAAAATTTAATTTGACATTCTCAATTCAACCACAACAAAAAATAATAAAGATTACTAGATAGCAACCAAAAAATTCTAAATCATCACTTGGACATATGATTTTAACAAGCCATCTATATATACAAGCCTATTTTTACCAGTTATTCCCAGTATCATTACAGTATGGGAACCACTGAAAACCCACGCTACTTCAGGGTTAGAAGAGGTGCGGCAAGCAATGAACTTGAGGCCCTAGAAGACGCAAGACTGCATGACGGCCTGATATTCTCATCAAAACTCCCGAACCCCCTTGAGATAAAACCTGACGGAGCAATAGATGTCGTTAAAAAACCGACCGAACTCCCTGAGGGCTCGATAGTCGTTAGGGGAGAGCATGACTTCATCCACATAGAGACGATAAAACCACATAACCTCCCATCAGATGAGCTAACAGACCCACAAAAAGTTGAGGCAGCAAAGACATACACGGCAGTTGAGCCAACAGGGACGCATACTGAAGTCAAACCACCGGAGAAAGAAATCACACCATACCAGCCAGGACTTGGCGAACTAAGCGAAGACGATGTCCCGAAACACATAGGATTTCTACTGGGAAACATCCACAACGCTGAAGCCTCAGGGAACTGGCTCACATTCACGACTCAAGCATTCATATTCAAGTCCCAGTGCCCCCTGTGGGATGTGGATACCACATCACTTAGCGAAAGAACCAAAGCCAACTGGGCATACGGGCTAAGGGACGCAAGAGCGAGGCTGTACGCCAACCGCCCAATAATCGAAAGAACGCTAAAAAACCTAGCTATGGAGGGTATGTGGGAGCAGTTCACAGCCCACGCAGCCCACATGAAAGAGGTTGGGTTCGATGTCGCAGAGGTTGTGGGAAAAAACAAGACAGATATTATGAACAGACTAAACGACTTCCACACAAGCGGACAACTCGACCTGTTCGCAGCCCACACAATGCAGATGAGCCGACTCGGCTTCAAAGTCGTTGACAGAGTCGCATTCAGCTTCCCGCAGATAAACGAGCTAACGAGAAAATACGCGGCGCAGGATAACTGGCACGACTTCATAAGGCTTGTGCACGTGGTTAAGGAACTCGGCTCAGACATCAGCGAGGTAGTGCAGGAGTACGGACCGCAGATGAGAAAACACTTCCAGGACGTGCTCGAAGGACGTGACAGCAGAAGAGAAAACGACGACCTTTTTATTTGAGTGAACGCTTGAGCGCTAACTCATACGCTTTGGAGTAATTCTTGACTAGACTCCTCCAATCAGCTAAGTCAGAGAGTTTTTTGGCGTTTTTCCTACGCATGTTAAGCTCTCTCTTGTTCATGTTGAGTAACTTGTAGAGATAGCGGTATAGCTCGTCGGAAGCCTTATCGTATTCAACCCCGCGCCTTGCCAAGACTTTTACGCCGTCGCCGCGACCCTTCATGAACTGCCCGTACCCTGAAAGGTCAGATGTCACAGCTATTGTGCCATGGGCTGCGACCTCAAGGGGTGTGTACCCCCAGGGCTCGTAAAATGACGGGAAGACGCCGACGTCGAATGTCGTTATCATAGAGTCGTAGTCCATCTCTATCAAGTTGTCTTCTGCAGAGATGTACTCAGGATAAAAGACGACTTTTACCTTATCCTCCTCCCTGTTCAAGAGCCCGTTCTGCCTCAACGCCTTGAGTATTCTGTCGTTGCAGGGGTCTGAGAGCTTGAACGTCGAAATTGGCGCAGCACCTGTTTTTTTTGGCCTGAATCCAGTGCGGAGCCTGTCAAGGCGTTTAAACAGGTCCTGGGACATTATGCCTGATGTTTTTTTGCCACCCATTATGGATGCCACTAACCGTTCTCTTATTGAAGGCATTATAGCATCAGCTTCATCTACAAACGCCTCATAAGCGCGCTTATTCTTGAACACCTCAGGGTTCTCACCCTGGATGTTTGATGGCACAACCAAAAGCGCGAAAAAAATCTTTTTAGATCCCTTGCGTTTCATCTGCTTGTTTAGTTTGCCAAGGGCGTCAATGAACAGGTCTATGCCCTTGTTGCGGAACTCATACCTGCCGGATATGAAGGCGCTTCGCATGTTCTCCACATCGAGGTCGTAGTATCTGCAGAAGTAGGACCTGAGAAATTCCTTCATGTTCTCGCGGTATCTTAGCCTGAGAGCGTTAAGCTCGCCCCAGTCAGGGACCTTACTCAGGTCAAGTCCGTTGTATAGGAATAGGTCTGGTTTTTTCCCGAGCAAGTAATGGGTTTCATCTCCTGTTACTTCACTAACTGTCGTGAACACGTCAGCGTATCTCACTGATGCGACTTCGGTCGTGTGCTTGTGCCCCACCCCATATTTTATTGCCAACTCAACGGATGCGACCTCATTATTTTTTAGGCCGTCCTCCACAATCTGCTGAAGGTCTTTGCCTGCGCCACTTATGCTTCTGCCAAGCATGGTGGCATGTGTTGTGAACACTGTCGCGATGGGGAGTTTTTTCTTGTGGATGTGGAGTATCGTGAATCCTGCAAGCCACTCGTGGAACTGCCCGACTATTTTCCTGCCATTAAAATGATTATCCTTCATTATCTCCTCAAGAAGCCTGCCGCATCCGTAAGACCATTTGAGGGAGCGCTTGAACCAGATGTCAGACATGCCAGGGATTATGCCGTATTCCTTGCTTAGAACCTTCTTGAACACAGTCACCCTCTTGCCTGTTTTTTCAGCGTCAACAAGTATTGTCTGCGGTTTACCGTGGACAAGCCAGACGCCGTAGCGGCAGGTTATGCCCTCGCGTTTAAGGGCTTTAAAAGTCTTTAAAAAGTGTTTTGGCGGGTCATGTTCCTCGAAGTCTTTCGCAGCCTTTACAGGGTCCCATAAGCCGACTGCGTAGTATCCGCTGCCGTAGAGCTTCATCATCTGTGCGGCTTTGGAGCTGACGACAGTGTATATGCCGCCGACCTTATTGCAAACCTCAGATGAGAACTCAAACACGAAATCCGGGTTAGTCATCTTTTTGGGAAACTTAAATACATGTGAATAACTAGATATTAATCGAAAAAATTTTGATGTGATACCCTATGGACAATCCAAAAAAACGCGAAAAGAAATTCACAAACGATTTCGAGAACTTATTTGGTGATGATTTCATGCAAGGGTTTGACGAGGAGTTCAAGAGGATGCGCGAGTACATGAGCCACATCCTGGGTGACGCCCTGAATAAACAAGGGCAAGAGGATGCCAAAAAATACGTGTACGGATTCAGCATGCACACTGACCCGGCTGGAAAGCCAGTGTTTGAGGAGTTCGGGAACATACCACGTGATGGAGTGAATCATGTGCCTGGGGAACGTGAGCCGCTCGTTGATGTGATATCAAAAGATGATGAAGTGACAGTAATCGCCGAGCTTCCAGGGGTTGAAAAAGATGACATAGACCTTGAAGCCGGGGAAAAATCACTAAGCATAAAAGTCGACACTGAAAAGAGAAAGTATTATAAAGAAATTGAGCTCCCAGACGAAGTCGACGAAAACTCCATAAAAGCCAACTACAAAAACGGGATACTCGAGGTCAAACTAAAAAGGAAGACTTTGAAAAAAAGCAAGAGTAAAAGGATAACTATCGGGTGATTACGCAGTTTTATAATGCATAATTCCTAGTTTTTATTGTATGAGCGCTTTAGCTAACCAGGGAAATACCCATCAAAATAGTGATGAACTGACCAGGCAACTGCCTGATATAAAGACAAAAAAGGCAGCCGTCATCGAGGCTAAGCAGATGATGATTAATCTTTGGGAACCTTGGTCGGGTTCGCCCGCGTCACTTATAAAAACAGCCAACTACGTCGTCGACTGCTGGGATGCTGGGAGAGACCCGATGGAAAATCCTCCGGAATTCTTAGGCAATAATATTTCAAGGTTTAATGCGACCGGAAATTTCCTGACAAGATTAAAAGGTATCGTAGGTTTCACAGACATGTATGGACAGCCAAAACACATAGTCTTGACAGAAGACGAGAAAAGAGTCGGGCAAGCCCATATTCTGGACCTGCAAATGAACGGTTTGCTACATGGGATACACACATCACGGTGGGGGATAGACATAATACTGAAAAAAGCAGGGGAAAATGGAGTTAACCTTAACGAGCTTCTTGACTGGTCTCCTGAAATGGGAGTCAAGGACACCTCAGACAAAGGAGGTTTCCTCGAGGACTGGAAAAAAGAGCTGCCAGAGTACATAGTGGATGGCAAACAACCAACCCTAAGGCAGCTAATTAAAATTATGGACGACACAATAAGAAGATACGAGACAAGCAGACTCAGAACACTTGGCGTATACCCGAAAGAAACTGCATGAGTCTTCTCGTTACTGTCAGAAACCCATTTGTGATGCGTAAAAAAACTCGACCGAAAACTACCTAAGCCGCCTTGCTACTGTGAGAAATCCAGTGTGTCCGAGCATCCTGGTGTCTGGACTCATTTTGTCAGGTTTCCAGTGCCGTAGTATCGTCTCGAATGTCTCGTGCATGTAGTCGCCGAGGACCTCCGCCAGCTGTCTGCTCTGGTTTATGCTGGGGCTGTATGAGACTAGGGTTCCGCCGACTTTGAGGCATCCGTTTAGGTGGGGCACAACACGCCAAGGCTCGGTCAAGTCCAAAAACACTGCATCAAGGCTCTTCTCGTCTATGCCCTCGTAGATATCTCTTAGCTCGAGCCTGACGTTTTCAACCCCGAATCTCTCGAAATTCTTCCTCGCAATTTCCGCGAAATCCTCCCTTAACTCGTAGGTAACGACCTCAGCTGGTGCGACAATATGAGCGAGGTAAAGCGTGAAAAGCCCAGAACCCGTGCCGGACTCCAGAACCCTCAAGCCTGAGCGGACGCCCGCATAAGCCACCGCCAACCCCATGTCTTTAATTGTCATAGCCTGCGGGCCCCTTCTGGCCTTGGCTATGTAGTCGAGTATGTTGGGTTCAAGAACATCAAATGACACGCCAGTTTTGCTTTGGACTGTGTTTCCGGGCTCTGTAGCAAAGATCTCGTCAGCCTTCACCATCCCGTAGTTGCAGTGCAGATCCTCACCGCGCCTGACAAGATACCTGCGACCCTTAGGGTCTATTAGAAGCCTCATAACAGAAGAATATACTGCGGCAACCCTAAAAAAACAACGTTTTTTAGTGGATATTCCAGTCTTAATAATATTGCCGCGTATTACTAACAATGGGTAAGAGAATATCCTGTTTATTGATTATACTGCTTTTTTCAGCGTATGCAGTGGCTCAGAGCGCGAGCTATCAGGGCGCGTTCACGCTCCTTTGGTCTGCTGACTTAGGCGGTGAAGTAAACAACATAAGGGCTACAGACCTAAACGGAGACGGTAGCGCGGAGGTTGTAGCAGACAGCTTATACCTAACATCCTGGGGCAAGAGCGGGACCATCTTCGCAGTAGACAAAACAGGCAAACAATACTGGAAATACAATGCAGGACTTCTGGAAGACACATACACCACCAAAAAAGGATACACTATAGTGGGAGCCGGCCCATATGCCGAATTCGTCGGCCCTGAAGGCTCAGCAGTATGGAAGAGAAGCACACGCCTTTCGCCAACACAAGCAATAGGAGCCCAGAGAGTCTACGCAGCCGACCTCAACGACGACGGACAAGACGATGCGATAATAAGCACCAAATTCGGCAAAACAAACGCCAACCTAATGGTAAAAGACTACTCAGGAGATGAGATAACAAGGATAAACTTCAAGTACGTGGAGCCAGCACACACAATATACAGCGCAGACCTCAACGGCGACAAACAACACGAGATACTAGTCGGCACACTCCACTACAGCGTAAACAGCGTGGTGGGCTCGATGGAGGAAGCCTACACACAACCTGGGACATTCATGGCGTACGACCTGTCAGGCAGCATGCTCTGGACAGACAAATACGAAAGCGCTGTGACAGCGATAAAAGTCTGTGACCTCAAAGGCGACGGGAACAAAAAAGTGCTCGTTGGGGTGCTCGGCAAAGTCATAGCATACACTGCAACTGGCGAGAAGATATGGACTTCCGATGCGGAGGGTCAAGTCAATGCTATAGACTGCGGCGACGTTGACGGAGATGGGCAAGAAGACGTGGCAGTCGCTTCTGCGAGGGCCTACATCTTCAAAAATGACGGGAGCCTCATGTGGAAGTACTCATCAGCTGTGACAAATGATA
>CAYXON010000038.1:0-736 GCA_964467145.1 uncultured archaeon
GGCATCCCAACCCCCTCAAACGCAGAAGTTATGATTAACGCGGCTGACTGTCGGAGGTGTTGCGCAAGCTCATTGTGCGGGACAGCACCACATAAGCTGACACAATCTCTCAGGCCTATGAGATTTATTTTTTCACGGAGGCTGTTCATCAGCGGACCGTCGCCAACTACCTCAAGACTTGCGCCAGGCACTGATTTGCGCACCTGCGAGAACAAATCAACAGCTTTAAGAACGCCTTTACCGTCAACAAGACGCCCGACAAAAATAAGCCTGCCTAAGCTCACACCGCCAGTTTTAGGCGAGAATAATCCTACGTCAACGGGGTCTGCTATGACCCGCATCTTAGAGGTTGGGAACCCGACAGATGCAGCCCGCACCATCAAATCAGATGACACACATATTATCAGGTCAGCACCTGATGAGACAACATTTGCCAAAAATCTCATGAACCTGTTTTTTGAAGCCGCGCGTATGTCGCTGCCGTGGACTGTGACAGCTAGTTTTTTGCCTGTTAGCTTCTTCACGGCAACGCCGACCAAACCAGCCAAAATCCAGTGGGCGTGTATTATGTCAGCGCCAACAGAAGACGACATCGCATTCAGGCAAAAAGACGCCATGAAAAAAGGAAGCAAAAAAACCTTAGACCAGGACCTCTTTATGTTGGGGAGCACTCCATCACCATAGCATAGAGTCTGAAACCCCCTAGGCAGCATGTAGGTGAAGCGCCGGATAGCAA
>CAYXON010000038.1:746-8090 GCA_964467145.1 uncultured archaeon
CATCTGCGGCACACAAGTGATCTGGTGCAAGCACTGATATGCTGACGCCATCCTCAGCCATCTGCTCGCACAAAGTCTTTATGAAGTTTCCAGCTAAATCCCCAGAAAAACGGGGATACGAGGTCGAGATTACGTTGACCTTCATTTTTTCGTGGATTGCATGTCAAATAGCATGCCGAAGAAAAGGGACTGAAACCCGGTTATTGTGAAAAATATCGGCAGAAGAGTGCTTGACGCTGTTATTCCCCCCGTGTGAATCCTTAGGTATAGCATGTAGACGCCAAGTAAAATCCCTAGTGGGAGAAGAACGAACCCCATGAGGTAAAAAAATATTAGGGGATGAAGAGCCTGCATCACGTATTTTTCCCTCATCCTGAAAAAGAACCCGCGAATAAGTATGGATGCCACAGTCGGTATGTATGTGGGGATTTTTATCTTTGACTTCTCGCTCCCGTAGCGTGAAGGCATTACAACATCCGCGACCCGAAAGCCGTAAGTGTTCAATTTGATGAGCATGTCGTTGGGGTAACCATAGCGTGGATACAAGTCATCAAGGGGTATCGTCTCCAACACCTCCTTTGTCGCTGCAGTGTAACCGTTTTGAGGGTCCATGATGTCCCAGTACCCTGAGCAAACCTTGGTGAGAAGTGATAATATGGAGTTTCCGAAAAGCCTGAGTGCAGGCATGCCAGCGCGTATCCTATTGTTCATGAGTCTGTTGCCTTTGGTGTAATCGGCTTTAGCGCACACAAGCGGGTCAAGTAGAGCGGGTAGGTACTTGGGGTCCATCTGATTGTCACCAGCCATCACCACAACCAGCTCACACCCAAGCTCAATAGCTTTCTTATAACCTGACACTATGGCTGCGCCAACACCCCGGTTTGAATCATGCGTTATGAGAGTGAGACTGCGTACTTTCTGATTTTGAGCCGCAGCCACAGTACCGTCATGTGAAAAGTCATCAACAAATATCACATCATCAACATAGTCGGGGATGGATCTTAGGGTATCGCTTATCAAATCCTGCTCATTATATGCTGGAATAACAACAGCAACCCTCTTACCAGTATACACGACAAACCTCCATTAAGTAGTATATTAATCGATAGAATTAATAATTAAAAGTTCTAAATGACAAAATCCACGAATATAAGGGCTCAAGGATCGATGGAGTACCTTATGACTTATGGATGGGCTCTGATGGTAGTTATGGTCGTTGGGCTTGCGATGTGGCAGCTCGGGATATTCAACATGGGCTCAAACGCAGTCACAACCCAAGGATTTGCAAAAATAGCACCCCAGATAGCAGGGACAGGACTTTCAGCTGCAGGGGTATTTACTGGAACATTCACAAACGCTGCTGGAACAAAGATAGAGTTGACAGGCGTTAGAGTATACTCTGGCAATACAGACACCATACTATGCTGCTCCCACAAGGCGGCTGGAGACGGCTGCAACAACGCAGGCTCAGATGTTGGGGGGCTGACATACTCTGACTTCGGAGGTGACGAAATCGCGCCAGTGTCAACAGGCCAGAACTTTGCAGTAGTCCTTGGTGGAACAGGTGCTGAATCTGGCGCTAAATGCCAGATAGACAGTGCAGAAGTCGCCAAACCATACATAATAAGGGTTGAGGTCGACTACAACATTTTGATAGGGACTCAAACCATGAGCCACACATCATCTGGGACCATACGCGGGCCATTTGAGTAAGCAGAAGATTTTTATCTTATACTCCTCAATAGTTTACAATGATTAGGTCAAAGGGTCAGAACGCGGTCGAATACATGATGACCTACGGGTGGGCAATACTTGTAGTCATGGTAGTCGGCATAGTCGTGTGGCAGATGGGTTTTCTGGACTTGACAAAAAACGTAAGCCCAGACAAACGCGGATTCAGCCAAGTAGTTCCAATAGACTGGGTCCTAAGCCAGGAGGGGACACTAAGCATAGTAGTACAAAACAACGCAGGCTCAATAGTCGATGTCGGAGGAGCTGGAGAGGGAACATCAGCAAACATCATGGTCGGTGGTGGAACCGCATGCGCGATATCCTCTGGCACACCTGTTGAGGACTTCAGGCCAGCGAGCACAATAAAGATAGAGTTCGACTGCGGTGCGGCAGGCAGGAAAGTCGGCGACTATTACAGGGTCAACGTCAGCATACAGTACACAAACCCCACATCAGGCCTTTCACACCTAAGCAACGGAATAGTCTGGGGTCCTGTCGGCTAGATTATCCTCTTGGAAAGTTCTGAAATCAAGACCTCATCCTGAGTTTTTGAAGACATGTCCTTTAGCATTACAGAGCCGGTAGCAGCCTCTTTCTCACCAACTATGACAGCATACCTCACGCCGCTTTCAGCGGCATACTGGAGCGCCTTATTAAGTTTGCGCTCGGATATGTCGAGCACCACCCGCCTTCCGCCAAGCTCTGCGCGAAGACTGTGCGCAACCTCAAAAGCCTTACCGCGCATGTTTTCACCAAGCGGTATCACCATCGCGTCAACTGCATCCGCTAAAACACCTATGCCCTGCACCCCAACAGCTTCCACTATCCGGTCAAGTCCGAACGCATATCCTACAGCAGGAGTATTTGGACCGCCGAACAAACTGATTAAGTCGTCGTATCTGCCGCCGCCTGCGACCTGGTTTTGAGCTCCTAACTCGTCTACTTTCACGTCGAATATTATGCCAGTGTAGTAGTCAAGGCCTCTTGCCATGCTGAAGTCGACAGTGTATTCCACACCAGCGGCGTCAAGGAGAGATAATGTCTTTTGGAATTCCTCGATCAGGGGCGTGAGCTCATCGTCTGCCAGCAGCTTCTTCACATCCTCAACAACATCTGAGGAGCCCTTGACGTTGAAAAGTCCCACGATTTTTTCGTCAGATATCATCTCACGAACAGCCTTCATGTCGCCTTTGTCAAGAAGCTGTATTAGCTTGTCCTGGCTTTCCGCATTAAAGCCTCTGCTTTTCAGAAGATGTCGCACAACCCCTATGTGGCTAACCCGTATCCTGCATCTCAGGCCGAGTTTCCTCAGGCAGTCACTGGCTTGGATTATGACCTCAGCATCAGCTGACGGGCCTGACGAACCTATCAACTCAACACCAGCCTGCCAGAATTCCCGGTACCTGCCCTTCTGCGGCTCCTCATAACGGAACATCGGACATACATAATATAGTCTAAGCGGCTTCTGGTGTGTGCGAAGATCTGAGCAGTACATTCTCGCAACAGACGCCGTTGCCTCAGGCCTAAGACACAAGCTCCTGCCGCCCTTATCCTCAAAGACGTAGAGGTGGTCTGTTATCTCAGAGCCGGACTTGGCTTTGAAAAGGTCCAGAAACTCAAAAGTCGGGGTCTGCAATTCCATGTATCCGTAGGAATCAAAAATAGAGGATATGACTGATTGGGCATATTTTCTGGACATCATCTCGCGCGGTGCGATGTCGCGGACGCCGCGCGGCCTTTCAAAAACCATATCAGTAAAAGATTAAATTAGCAGCCTATAAAAAGTGGCGAATTGCGCCGAGTACGGCAATTAAGGGAATCGATGGATTTCTAGCATGACTGTTAATCTGCAAAACGCTTTTATTAATTACTTCACTCATATATGGTATCTCTTTGTGGGTATTAAGATGGACGAGAAAAAGGAAGCTATAAAGGAAAAGAAAGCAAAGAAGCACGCTAGCGGGAAGAAGGTCAAAAAGCACGTTGACGCCGATGCTCAAGAGCATCACAAAAAGGCGGCACATCACATTAAAGAGGATGTGCAAGAACACCACAAAAAGACGACGCAGAATAAGATAGCAATCCCGAAAGAGCTTGCTGGAGTAATACTTGTCCTCGCAGTATTCGCAATATTCGCATTTTACATGAACGGCGACAACACAGTCCCATCAACCGCCACAACCACAACAACAGTATTTGCTTCAAAAGGCGGGGCAGTGATATCAGGCGACACAGTGCTTGTAGATTATATAGGGATGTTCGAAAACGGAAGCGTATTCGACACATCAGACAAGCCAACAGCAGAAAAAGCAGGCATAGTGAACCCACTAAGAAATTACACCCCAATAGAGTTCAAGGTAGGAGACGGACAACTCATACCCGGGTTTGAGAAAGCATTGATAGGTATGAAGGCAGGCCAGGATAAAGAGGTACTTGTGCCTGCATCAGAAGGATACGGCGGATACAACGAAAAACTAGTCCAATTCGTGAAAAGAATACAACGGAGCCCGACAGTCCACAACGTCAGCAAAGAAGGATTCACACAAGAGATCGGACAAGAAGCTGAAGTCGGCCTTAAGATGAAACTACCTGATAAGGAGGGTTTTGAGCTACCGTGGGACATAGAAGTCCAGGCAGTATATAATGACACAGTCACCTTCAAGTACCTACCTGGTGCGAAAGCCACCATAGACACGGTATTCGGCCCAGCAGAGGTGTACGGCGAAGGCGATGAGATAATCATCGCAGTCAACGCGAAAAAGGGTCAGAGGATACTGACACTCGACGGTCCAGCAGAGGTCGTGAATGTCGACGACGAAAACATTGTCGTTGACTTCAACCACCCGCTTGCGGGCAAGAACCTGAGGTTCTGGATAAAGTTAGTTGACATAAAGGCGGCGTAAAATCACCAGCCGCCTAGTGTCATCTGCTTGCCGAGGCCCTTCATCTCATCTTCCTGATAGCCTAGGGCTTCAAGTATCCTCATCACCGCAGGCAACACCTGGTTGTTGATGTAGTAGTCTGGGTCGTAGTCACCTTCTTTGACAGAGTCTATAACAACTGCTTTGTCGCCGACACTGTCTCCAGGTAGCTTGGTGACTATGTACGTTATTATGTCTCCTTGTTTGAACTCCATGCCCTCCTTCATCGCCCGCCTAACCGCTGCGATGTGAGGGCCTTCGGTGACGTATCCTCCGAGGTTTCGGGTCATCTGAGTGTTTATAGTAAGCTCAGACAGTGGGACATTTCCGGACTTTATCCTCTGCACAGTGTCTTTGACTATCTGGGCTGCCTTGTCTGGGTCTCTGTCCTTTAGAAGTGCGTCAAGCACCATCTGCTGAGTTTTTTTCGCGGCATCACACCAGTCCCGCCTTCTGGTCTCAAGACCTTTGACTGTGAGCTTGCCCTCAACGTCGATGAGTGCGTACCTTTTCTTGGTGATGAATACTCCCCGGGGGTAGAATCCCTCGTACTCGAGCTCCATCGCCTCAGGCAACTCGTTGTTTATGTCCTTTTGGAATTTCTTAGAGATTTCCACGATTTCCTCAATGTCTGCAATTTCTGGTCTTGTGAGGTATACGCTGTCTGTGTCGCCGTATATGACCTCAAACCCGTGTTCTTTCGCGGATTTTATTGTTTTTTGGATGTATACCCTGCCAAGTCCCGCTATTGCTTCAGCGCATTCTCTACAATACCACCTAGCGCGCTGGAAACCGTAGTACCCGTACATGCTGTTTGCAAGAAGCTTCATAGCCTGCTGCTCAACGTCAAGAAGAGACCTGCGCTCAGGGTCAGTCTCAGCTTTTAGCATCTTCTTCAGTGCCACACGTTTTTCAATCAACCCACCCAAAACACCAGGTATGAAACCTTTCTTTTCAATGCAGAAGTGATGGCCATTGGGGGCCCGCTCAGCCTTTTGAGCGCAACATCCGCAGTCAAGCGCTGATGGGTCGATGTTGTGCGAGATGATTATGGACGGGTAAAGGCTTCTGAAATCGAATAATATTATGTTATCGTGTATCCCCTTCTGAGGGTCAACGACGAACGCCCCCTCATAGGGCCTGTCGTCGCGATCTGAGTACTCGTCATCTGAGGGTCTGTTAGGGACTATTATCCCCGCATTATATGCTTTGTCTATCAGAAGATACTCGACCCTTTGTCCACTTCCCATCCGCGAGGTCTCATAAAGCGGCTGCCTTATGACTTTGGACATCTCATACATGAGGGGCAGCATCTTCAGGGATATCTTAAGCGTTGAGTCAGCATCAGACATCGAGTAACTGCAGAGGGTCTTGAACTCACCTGGGTCGGATGAGTTGTAAAATTTTCGTATGTCGCTGACTTTGATGTCTAGCTTCACCTCCCCGAAAAGACTCTCGTGAACGTCCTCAAGCTGATATCTAGGCAGGTTGAATACCTGCCTACACACAGGGTACATGTCGACGTGGGGGCGCCCAATTATTCTTGCTCCGTTGTTCATGCCGCGCCGCTCCATCCTGAGCTTCATACCTCCGACGCCGAGTCTTAAGTCCATCTTGTTTTTTTCGGCTCTTGTCTCAAGGTATGGGAAATCGAAGTTGTCAGTGTTATAACCGGTTATGATGTCTATCTGCTGTTTTTCCACTGTCTCAACGAACTTTCTGAGCATCTCAGCCTCGTCCTTCACGGTCTCGACGTAGTCTAAGTCTTTCGCGCTCTTGCCAGCCACCCAAACCCTTCTGAGGCCAAGTGAATCTGCGTAACTTATCATAGCTAGAGGGTGCTTTGTGGCATCAGGTTCCCCCTCACACGCTATCTCAGTGTCAACTGATGCGACATTCAACTGCAGTGACTCTGAGTGCTCCATCGGGGTTATGCCTGAGTCTATGATGTACCTTCTCGCAAATGGTATGTCAGCCTCATAGTAACCAGCGCACGAAGGCAGCGCCTTAACCTGCTCTCTAAGCTGTGGGACATCCCTGGGTTGGCGCACAATAACCTTCAGCATCTGCTGTCGCCGCTCATCAACTATCTTCTCATGCAGCTCAACAGAGGCGATGTTTTCGAGTTTTTTCACCTGCTCCTCAAGCTCGCCAATACCTGCTTTCGGCTTGGCCCAGAAATAAGGTTGAAAATCATCAACATCCTCGACGAACGCCCCAGACTCGCCCTTGTAATAAAGCCGTATAACCGGTTTTTCGCCGCGCATAACGTAGTCGGCGTCGAGCAGGCACTTTTTCATCTGACAAAAGTTTAATAAGCCTTAGAAGTTAATAAAGTAGTCCATAGAAAATGACTGTAAAATTCACAAAAATGCACGGCGCAGGAAACGACTTCATAGTAGTCGATGAATGGGAGTCGGAGAAGGTGTCGGCCGGCAGAAAGGAGGAGTTCGTCAGAAGAGTCTGCGACAGACACTTCGGAGTAGGCTCAGACGGCGCGATATTCGTCGCCAAATCAAAGACTACAGATGTGGAATTCATATTCTACAACCCAGACGGGTCAAGGGCAGAGATGTGCGGCAACGGCATACGGTGCCTTGCGAAATACGTCTACGAACACGGACTCATCAGGAAGAATACCATAACTGTGCAGACGCTCGCTGGAGTCAAAGTGCTTGAGCTCACAGTCGAG